>NZ_LT629784.1:4435000-4626154 GCF_900105595.1 Stappia sp. ES.058
GATCGCGCCGGCATCGAGTTCCAGTGCGCCGCGCGGTTCCAGATGTCCGCCGATCCATGCCTTGCGGGCGCTGGCGGGGGTTGCCCGAGCTGAAAACCATGTCGCGCGCCCGCCCTCTTCGATCGCGGCAAGTGGGTTCATCCGGGTTCCGCTGGCGATCGCCATCGTCGTGCCGGCGGATGTGGCGATACGGGCGGCGTCGATTTTGGTGCGCATGCCGCCGCGCGACAGCTCCGATCCGGCTGCGCCTGCCATTGCCTCGATCTCCGGCGTGATCGCCGGCACTTCCGGCAGGAAGACGGCATTCGGGTCCTGTGCCGGCGGGGCCGTGTAAAGCCCGTCGACATCCGACAGGAGCACAAGACAATCGGCGCTGCACATGGTGGCGACACGTGCCGCCAGGCGGTCGTTGTCGCCGTAGCGGATCTCGGAGGTCGCCACCGTGTCGTTCTCATTGACGATCGGCACGGCCCCGAGCTTCAGCAGTGTCGCGATCGTTTCGCGCGCATTGAGGTAGCGGCGGCGCTCTTCCGTGTCTCCGAGGGTGAGCAGGATCTGTCCCGCAGTAAGGCCCCGACTGCCGAGCGCTTCCGCATAGGCTTGCGCAAGCGCGACCTGGCCGACCGAAGCGGCCGCCTGCGCCTGTTCGAGCCGCAACGGGCCGGCGGGGAGGCCGAGCACACCCCGTCCCAGCGCAATGGCGCCGGAGGAGATGACGATCAGTTCCGCGCCGGCTCGAGAAAGCATGGCGAGGTCGTCGCAAAGCGCGGCGAGCCAAGCGCGCTTCAACTGGCCATCGGCCACCAGTAGCGACGATCCGATCTTGACGGCGATCCGGCGGGAGCGGGAGAGGCGCCGGGTTTCGCCGTCTGCGGGCTGGAGAGTTTCACTCATTGTCGGTGTCCGGTGTTGCGCTTCAAGCGCTGCCTCAGGGGCGCCAGGGTTCATCGGGAACCTGGGGGACGGAATTTGCCTCCTGCTCCCTGTCGCCATCGATGGCGCGCTGGAGCATGCGCAGCGTGAGATCGACGTTCTCGCCGCTGGTGGAGGAAAGAAGGACCGGCTTCTGGCCGCAGGCCGCCTCGAGCGCCGCAGCCTTTTCCTCTCTGAGCTCTGGCGTCAGCGCATCGACCTTCGACAGCGCAACGACCTCGGGTTTCTCCGTCAGGCCATGGCCGTAAGCGGCCAGTTCTGCGCGCACGACCCGGTAGGTCTCGCCAGGATCTTCCTCGGTTCCGTCGACCAGATGCAGCAGCGTGCGGGTGCGCTCGACATGGCCGAGGAAACGGTCGCCGAGCCCCACGCCGTCGTGTGCGCCCTCGATCAGCCCCGGAATGTCGGCCAGCACGAACCCGCGCCCGTCGATTTCCACGACGCCGAGGTTGGGGTGAAGTGTGGTGAAGGGATAGTCCGCAATCTTCGGGCGGGCTGCCGAAACGGACGCCAGAAAGGTCGACTTGCCGGCATTGGGCATGCCCACCAGCCCGGCATCTGCGATCAGCTTCAGTCGCAGCCAGATCCATTTTTCCTCGCCCGGCAGACCGGGGTTGGCGTGGCGCGGCGCCTGATTGGTGGAGGACTTGAAGTGTGCGTTGCCGAATCCGCCGTTGCCGCCCTTCATCAACAAGAGCCGTTCGCCCACATGCGTGAGGTCGGCAATCACGGTGTCGTTATCTTCTTCAAGGATTTCCGTGCCGACAGGCACCCGTAGCACCACGTCGTCGCCTTTGCCGCCAGTCCGGTTCCGGCCCATGCCGTGCATGCCGGTCTTGGCCTTGAAGTGCTGATGGAACCGGAAGTCGATGAGCGTGTTCAGCCCGTCGACGCATTCCACGAAGACATCGCCGCCGCGTCCACCGTCGCCGCCGTCGGGCCCGCCGAACTCGATGTATTTCTCGCGCCGGAAAGAGACGGCCCCGGCGCCGCCGTCGCCGGAGCGCACATAGATCTTGGCCTGGTCGAGAAACTTCATCTGTCTTGTCTTTCCGTTGGCCTGCCGGTGCGCCGGTCAGGCCTCTGTCATGCCGATGTAAGACGGCGAAATGTGTCGCGGTCAAGCAGGCAGCGGCGTGCCGGCTGGCTCTCGTCGCAGGCAGCCGACGCGCATTCGGCCGCACCCGCATCCTCGAAGCCGACCTTCGCCAGGACCTTCAGCGAAGCTGCGTTTTCCGTTATGGCCCGGGCCTCGACCGCGGATGCGGCATGGTTGTCGAACAGCCAGCCGAGTGCCGCTGCCGCCGCCTCGCTCATATAGCCCCGGCCCCAGTAGGGCCGGCCAAGCCAATAGCCGATCACTGGCGTTTCGTCCAATCCGCGAAGCGACAGCCCGCCGATCAGGCCGCTGCCGTCGTCGATGGCGAAATCGGCCCGCCCGGGATCGCCGCCGATCCCGGCAAGCCACGCCTCGCCGTCCGAACGCGAGTAGGGATGTGGCATTCGCTCCAGCATCCGCGCCACCTCGATGTCGTTGGCGAGAAGCACCAGCCGGTCGATGTCCGGATCGCCCGGCAGCCGCAATGTCAATCGCGGGGTTTGAACAGTCGGGTTCATTGCGCCGCCTCCCTTCGTTGGCGCTCGCCCCGCTTCAGACGCAGGAGGACATTTTCCACCTCGCGGCCGAGCGCCCTGGACCGGCGCATCATTCGCTCCGTTTCCCGAAAGCCAAGCCGCAACAGCAGCTTACGCGAGGCGTCGTTGTCGGCGAAAACGCGCGCCGCCACGCCTTCGCAGCGGTGCGTGGCGAAGGCCCACTCGAGCGCGGCCGTGGCCGCCTCGCTGGCATAGCCAAAGCCCTGGAAGGGGCGTCCGATCCAGTAGCCGAGTGTCGGGCAGTCCGCATGCACTGCGAGGTCTCCTGGTGCCTGGATGGTTGTCACGCCGATGAGGACGCCGCCGAGCGTGACCGCGAAGATCGCCTCCTGCTCGAGCGGATCGGATTTGAATGCCGTGTCGACGAAAGCCGTCGCGGCACCGTCCGCAGGCGGCCAGGGCAGGCTCGTCAGCCAGCGCACAATCTCGAAATCGCGGGTGCAAAGGGTTTCAACCGCTCCCGCGTCCGATCGTTCGAGCGGACGCAGGAGAAGCCGACGTGTGGTGAGGCGGTCGCTTAGTCGCTGACCAGACATGACATCTGCCCCCAGCGCTTCAGCGCGGTCCAGGTGCTCTTGTCGAGCGTGAACCGATCGACCGAGACCGCACCGCCTGCGCCGCGCGACATGATCATGCTTTGATCGATGAACTCGAAACCGCATTTCACCAGCACCCGGCGCGATGCCGGGTTGGTGACCCGAGACGCTCCCGTCAGCTGCGTGATCGGGGTTGCGGAAAACACGAAGTCGATCATCGCGTGCGCGGCCTCGGTCGCATAGCCGTGTCCCCAGAACGGCTCGCCGATCCAGTAGCCAAGATGCACGGCGCCGCCGTCCTCGAGTGCACTATAGCCGGCGGCGCCGATAAACCGACCGGTCGACTTCATCCGGATCGCGAATTTGGCGCGGCTTGCCGTGCGCTGCGCCGCCTTGGCCACAAGGTTGCGGCCATCCTCAAGGGTGAAGGGGTGCGGCATGGTCGCAACCATGGTCGCGACCTTTCTGGTGTTTGCGAGGGTGACGATGTCGGCGAGATCGTCGTTGCGCGGCGCATCGAGACGCAGCCGTTCCGTGTCCTGCGGCGCAAGTGCCGCGCACAAACTCTCTTCGTCGAGGGTGTCTTCAAGATCCGCAACCATGGTGTCCTCCGGCAGTGCGACAAGAAATAGAAAAGGGGAGATGGCGGCCCATCTCCCCTGATCTGTCGCGATCATGCCGGTTTTCTCAAACCGCCGGGTCGATGGGACGCCGGCGGTTTGGAAAAAACACGTCGGCGTTACTCTGCTGCTTCTACAAGTGGCATTACGGTAATAAACGTTCGTTTGTTGGCCTTGCTCTCGAAGGTCACCTTGCCCTCGATGGTGGCGAAGATCGTGTGATCCTTGCCCATGCCGACACCCGTTCCCGGGTGCCACTTGGTGCCGCGCTGGCGCGCGATGATGTTGCCTGGAATGACGGTCTCGCCGCCGAACTTCTTGATGCCGAGACGGCGGCCTGCGGAATCGCGGCCGTTACGTGACGAACCACCTGCTTTTTTATGTGCCATGACGAAACTCCTCGTCCGAAATCTGTGCTTTGGTGCGAAAGGCGTCGATTACTTCGCCGCCAGCTCCGAAGCCTGCTGGATCCAGTTGTCGCGGTCGATGCGGCCCTTGAAGGACAGCGCGTCGTCGACGCGGGCGATATCGTCTGCGGTGAAGGCCGCGATCTGCGCGTAGGTGGTGATGCCGAGCGCGTTGAGCTTCTTTTCAAGCACCGGACCCACGCCGGAAATCTTCTTCAGGTCGTCCGTCGGCCCGTCGGGAGCGGTGAACAGCACCGGAAGCTCGGCGTCGGCAGAAGCCTCTTCGGTCTTCTCTGCCTTCGGAGTGGCTTTCTTCTTGGCAGCCGGCTTCTTTCCGTCCGTCAGGATGTCGGTGATCTTGACGAGTGTGAAGCTCTGGCGGTGGCCGTTGCGGCGGCGCGAATTCTGGCGGCGACGCTTCTTGAAGATGATGATCTTGCGGGTGCGGGCCTGATCGACGACCTCTCCGACGACGCTGGCGCCATCGACACGGGGCGTTCCGATCATCGTGTCGGTCTCGCCACCAACCATCAGCACTTCATCAAAGGTCACGGTCTCGCCCGGCTCGCCGTCGAGTTTTTCGATCTTGAGTAGGTCGTCCTGGGCGACAGTGTACTGCTTGCCGCCTGTCTTGATCACTGCGAACATGTCTCGCACGTCCTTCTTTTCGTTCTTCGGTTTCGCGTACCTTGCCGTTATCGGCGGTAAGCGGCTTGCGACGTGCCCTGTGGCGCCCCGTCGATGGGGACTTTTGCTGAAGCCGATCCTTGGCGCGAGCGCCGGATCGACCCTGCCGCGAAACACCACGAAAAAACGCAGGCCGTAAGGCCGGTGTTTCAAGGTGGATGGATACGGCGGAAGCCTCGGGCAACGATAAAGGGAGACAATGCACCCTACGCGAAGCAGCGCGACTATACGGATCGGGGGTGGAAAGTCAACGCTTCCCAACGCACTTATCGCAGCTGCCAGGCTCGTTCCCCGTCGCGCGAATGTGCATGTCATCCAAAGGGGAAAAACATCGGGCGCCCCCTTGTGTGACGTGTCGCTCTTCGCTATGTAGCGCGACACGTCACGACCACGAAGCCTGACGTTTGCGGAGAGGTGCCGGAGTGGTTGAACGGGGCGGTCTCGAAAACCGTTGAGCGCGCAAGCGTTCCGAGGGTTCGAATCCCTCTCTCTCCGCCATATTTACTTGCGCTTTGCCGCCCGCAAATCCAAAGCGCGATGGCTTCGCGTGTGAAATTCGTCCTTCATTGGCCGAACTTGGTGTGTTTTTTAATCAAATCAATGAGTTGCAGGAGGTCATGTCAAGCCGCCGGGAGCGGGTCGACAATGATCGTTCGTGTTTTGGTGTTTCGCTGTCGGCGGGCGCAATGTACTTGGCGGCTCCCCCAAGCGCCGCGTGGCCATGGTTGCTTTCGTCCGTCCTGCGGGATGGCGCGTTTCCATCCGGATGCGCGTCACTGATCAGGCGGGAACCAGGTAGGGCGCGAGATCGTCGGGGACGTTGATCACCGACACGATCTTGAGTTGGGCGATTGTCCTGTTCAGCGCATTTTCCAGGTGCGTCGAAAGCATTCCGGCCGCTGCAGTGGTCGTGCCCGCCTGCAGCAGGTCGATCACCAAGCACAGCTCCCGCAAGGATTGCGTGTCGGGCGGAAGGCCGATGGAGAACAGGACTGTCTGAAGCGCTCTGAGCGCGCTGTGGTTCGCGCTGACGAAGCGGGCGAGATCTTCGTTTGGTGTCGACAGGATCGCGAGCTCAAAGAAGCGCTGGTCCAGATCGAACCAAGCCTCCGGCTTGACCGGCGATTGCAGGGGCAGGGCCCGGATCTCGCGCGCCAGTGCGGCCAGCGCCTCGGCGTCGGCCTTCGAAGTGTAAAGCGCCGCGACTTCCAGAACCATGCGCAACTCAAACTTGTCCTTGATTCGCTGCGCTGTCAGCGGTTCAACCACCCAGCGGGAGCTTGTGCTTTTCTGGACCAGCCCCCGTTCCTGAAGCCGCGAAAGGACATCGCGTACCACCGTGCGACTGACATCGAACTCCTGTGCGACAAGAGACTCGACCACACGGTAGCGCCCAAAGATCAGGCAACGCGACAGCTCGCTCTTGATGGTGTCCTGGATGCGCAGCCAGTTCGGCTTGCCCACCGTGCCGTCGAGTCCCTCGAGGTTCAGATCGAGCGTGCGCAGGTCCAGCCGGCGAGGCGTGTCATTGGTGCCTTTCACGATGTATCCGCGCCCCGAGAACGTCCTGATGACGCCCTCCTCGGCGAGAAGCTGCAAGGCGCGTTTGACAGTGGCACGCGACATCGACATCCGCTCGGACAATGCACTTTCCTGAAGCACCACGCCGGAAGCGAGCTTGCCATGGGCGATATTGCTGCGAAGCAGGTCCGCGGCGGCCTCGAAAAGCGTTCCGGGCTGCGGGTCGGATGCAATGGCGACATTCGCCTTTCGGTTCATGGTCCGGATCTCCTGCCGCAAATCACTCGGTTCTTGTTGATACGCCAACCGGGTCTGTTTGGCCGGCGACGAGATTTCGCGCTTTCGTATGCAAACAGCACACAAAGCCGCCGAACCGCCCCATCGCCCGCCTTCGCGAAAGCCCAGGGTTTGATGATTATCGGCGAATTGCCCGCTTTCTCAACAGAAATCCGAAAAATGCCTAAAAATGAAGTTTGCATACATACAGCATTTTTTTATTGCCTCACCGAATAAACGATGTTTGTGTACATAAATTGTTCAAGCTGGGAGAGAACATTGCTGGAGCTCATAGGCGTTACCAGGAGGTACGGGGACATCACGGCCCTGGACGGGCTGGATCTGATCGTTCCGGACGATACCTACCTGTCGCTGCTCGGCGCATCGGGGGCGGGCAAGACCACATTGTTGCGGCTGATCGCGGGCTATGAAGAACCGAACCAGGGCATGGTGCGGCTCAACGATGAGCGCCTCGACGGAAAGCCGCCGCATCGCCGCGATATCGGGTTCGTGTTTCAGAATTTCGCGCTGTTTCCGCATCTCTCGGTGGAAGAGAATGTCGCCTTCGGCCTGAAATACCGCGAAGTCGGCGCAATCCAGAGCAAGTCGGAGATCCGCGAGCGCACACGGAATGCGCTGGAGATCGTTGGCCTGGAGGATTTCGGGCACCGTGGTGTGGGCGAAATTTCCGGTGGTCAGAGGCAGCGCGTGGCTCTGGCCAGAACGCTGGTGACCGAGCCACGGGTCGTCCTCCTCGATGAGCCTTTGGGCGCTCTGGACGCCAATCTGCGCGCTCGCATGTGCGACGAACTTCGTGCGATCCGCGAAAGGCTCAAGGTCAGCTTCCTGCATGTCACCGGGTCGGAGACCGAGGCATTGACCATGGGCGACACGGTCGCCGTTCTGGCGGATGGAAAAATCGCCCAGATCGATGACCCGCGCACATTGTTCTCGCAGCCTGCGAATCCGGCGGCGGCGCGCCACCTGAACGCTTGGAACATCCTGCCCGGCGTGGTCGAGGGTGGCGCCCTTCGGACCTCGGTCGGCTTGCTTCCCCTGGCCGAGACCGTTGCCAACGACACGCCGGTCCAGCTGGCGGTGCGTTTCGACGAGATCGGCGTGTGTGCCCCAGACGCCGTGCCCCAGGCGCATGATCACTTCGAGGCCCGGTATGTCACCAGTGAGTTCAATGGTCCAACGGCGCTGTCGTTCTTCAGAACCCCCGATGGCTCGCTGATCCAGGTTGTCGATCATCTGAGCGATTCCCGTCTCCCCGACCTTGAGGAAGGTCGGACCTATGCCCTGCATTTCCAGCCCGAAGCGGCCGTGCTTTTCAAGGGAGCCGCATGATGACTGCGCCAACGAACGATCATCCCGCCGATGCCGTCGAAATCAGTCCGGCCGCCGCGCGCGCGGTCAAGGATCGGCGTCGCGCGCTGGCACTTTTGACACCAGGCGTGCTGTGGATGACGCTGTTCATGCTGCTGCCGCTTTGCATGGTGATCTATGTGTCTTTCTGGACCCAGACCACCTTCACGGTCGAATCGACCCTGACCACGGCGAGCTGGGAGCGTTTCCTGAGCTCACCCACCTATCTCAGCGCGATCGGGACGACCCTGCGGATCTGGGTGATCGTGCTTCTGGCCACGCTCTTGATCGGCTATCCGGTCGCACTTTTCATCGGTCTGTTCGTGAAGAACCGCACGTTGCAGACCGCGTTGCTGGTTGCCTGTGTGATCCCGTTCTGGACGTCCTTTTTGATTCGCGTGATCGCCTGGCGTCCGATGCTGGGCACCGAGGGCGCCATCAACATCATCCTGAACAAGCTCGGCATCACTTCCGAGCCTCTGACCTTCCTGCTGTTTTCGGAATTCTCGGTGATCGTCGGCATGACGCAAATCTACTGTGTGTTCATGGTCGGCCCCATCACATTCATGATTGCCCGGATCGACGGGTCGGTAATCGAGGCTGCCCGCGACCTTGGTGCGTCCTTCGGCACCATCTTCCGCCGCATCGTCCTGCCGCTGTCCATGCCGGGCGTGGTCGTCGGCGCCATCTTCGTGTCGGTCATGGTCCTGGGCGAATTCGCGACCGCCGCTTCCCTGTCCGGGCGCAAGGTGAACCTTCTGGGCAACATCATCGTCAGCCAGGTGGGGTCGCTGAAATGGGCATTCGCCGCGGTTGCCGGTGTGGTTTTGACCATCATCATCACCGCCGTGATCACACTTGCCCTGCGCATCGTCGACATCCGGAAGGAAATGTAATCATGCAAGTTCGTTTGCTTCGTCCTGCGCTTGCGCTCTATGCCGCCGCGTTCCTTCTGTTTCTCTATGGTCCGATGATCGTCCTGGCGATCCTGAGCTTTCAAAGCAAGACCGGCGGCCCGCAGTTCCCGATCCAGGAATGGTCCACCTACTGGTACCAGCACCTTCTGGGGCTGGCAGAAACCTCGCGGGTGTCTCAGCTTCCGGTCGGTGGCAGCCTGATCCGCTCGCTGGTGCTCGCCTTCCTGACGACGCTGGTCTCGGTCACGCTCGGTACCATGAGTGCGGAGGCCTTCCGCACGCGGTTCAAGGGGTCGGGACCGGTGTTCTACCTGATCATCCTGGGCATGATGGTGCCTGGTGTTCTGGTGGGTCTCGGCATGGCGCTGATGTCGAATTTCCTGGGCATCGACCGGGCCTGGTGGAGCACGGCCTTCGTGCTGCATGTCGTCTACACCTTCCCCTTTGCTTTTCTGGTGATGCTGGCGATCTTCAACCGGTTCGATCGCTCGATCGAGGAAGCGTCGCTGTCGCTTGGCGTGAGCCCGTCGCAGACCTTCCGGCGGGTGACGTTCCCGCTGATTTTCCCCGGCGTGCTCTCGGCGATGCTGTTCAGCTTTACGCTCAGCTATGACGAGTTCTCGCGCACGCTCTTCACCGCCGGTCGCGAACTGACCCTGCCACTGTCGATCTACGGCACATTTTCGGTCGAGATCTACCCCAACATCTTCGCCTTTGGAGTGCTGACCACGCTGTTCAGCTTCACGTTGCTGGTGATCTACGGGGTGCTCATGAAGCGGTTCACGTCGCGCTCCAAACGGTTCGCCGGGCAGGAGGAATAGGCATGATCGCACTGGTCACAGGGGCAGGATCGGGCATCGGCGCGGCAATCGCCGAGCGGCTTGGCCGCGAAGGCCACGAGGTTGCGGTCAATGACCTTCATCTCGACGCCGCCGAAACGGTCGCCATGCGGATCCGAGACGCCGGAGGGTCGGCGCGGGCCTACGCCGCCGATGTCAGCGATGAGGCGATGGTCAACGCCATGATGGAACGCGTCGGCGCGCAGATGGGCGCACCGGGGATTCTTGTCAACAATGCCGGCTTCGGTCATCAGGCTCCGTTCTTGGAGATCGAGCCCGCGGATTTCGACCGGATTTTCGCGGTTCATGTACGCGGCACCTACCTGATGACCCGGGTCTGCCTGCCCGCGATGCTCGCGGCAGGGCAGGGGATCATCGTGAACGTGGCCTCGCAGCTTGGCCAGATCGGCGGCGTCGAACTGGCCCATTACTCCGGGGCCAAGGCGGCCGTCATCGGCATGACCAAATCGCTGGCCCGTGAGGTGTCCGGACAGGGCGTGCGCGTCAACGCCGTTGCGCCGGGACCGGTCAACACGCCCCTCGTCGAGGCGCTGTCGGATGAGTGGAAAGCCGCCAAGCGATCCGAACTCCCACTCGGCCGTTTTGGCGAGCCTGCCGAAATCGGCGGTGTCGTGGCCTTCCTGTGCTCGGATGACGCAGCGCTGTTTGTCGGCCAGACGCTCGGGCCGAATTCCGGGGATGTAATGCTGTGAGTGAAAAGATGGACAAGAGAGTTGTAATCGTGACCGGCGCCGGCATCGGCATCGGCAATGCCGTGGCCAGGCGGTTTGCCGCGCAAGGCGATCATGTCGTGGTGACGGATGTGCTGACGGACAAGGGCCAAGCCACCGCCGACCTCATCGCCGAGGCTGGAGGCAGCGCCGAATTCATGCCGCTCGATGTGCGCGACACATCCGCGGCTGATGCGCTGGTTGCGGATTTGGCCGAGCGTCACGGTCGTATCGATGTGATCGTTGCGAATGCCGGAATTGCCCACCGCGTACCCATGTCCGAGATGACGGATGAAAAATGGGACGCCACCTTCGACATCGACCTCAAGGGCATGTTGCGGGTGATCCGCCCCGCGCTACCGGTGATGAAGGACGGCGGCGCGATCGTCTGCCTCAGTTCGATCATGGGCGTTGCCTACGGGTGGGATGAGCATGTGCATTATTCCTCGGCCAAGGCCGGGGTTGTCGGGCTGGTCCGTGGCCTGGCCGTGGAAGTCGCCAAGCGTGGCATTCGCGTGAATGGCGTGGCGCCGGGATACATCCGGACCGCACAACTTCTCAGCGAAGAAAACAGCCTCGGGCCGAACGCGGACGAAATCGCCTCGCCCTATATTCCGATGAATCGCCTGGGCGAGCCTGAAGAAATAGCAAACGTCATCGGTTTTCTCGCATCTTCCGAAGCCTCTTACCTGACCGGGCAGATGGTGACGGTCGATGGCGGCCTTCTGCCGGGCCGCTACTGAAACTGCAACCAACTGAAACAGGGAACCTCTTACCATGACAACAGCAAGTCGTCGTAATTTCTTGAAGGGGGGCGCCGCACTTGGTGCTGCCGCTCTGGGCACGGGCATCCACCCCTGGACCCGTTGGGCCCAGGCCCAGGATCTGGCAAGCCAGTCGTTGCGCACGACCGGCCTTTCCGTGACGGTGCAGGATCGCATCCTCGAGATGTTCCAGAACGCCAGCGGTATCGGTTCGACCTCGGGCACGCCCGCGACCTTCCCCGACGCTCAGACCAAGATCCTCTCGGGTTCGGCCGATTTCGACACCTGGGAGATCATTGCCGAGCGGTTGCCCGCGCTGATCGCAACCAACAACGTCGAGACCATCGCGACGTCGAGCCTGAAGAACTGGGCCAATATTCGCGACACCTTCACAACCGTGAATCCGAAGTGGGACGCCCGTTCGCAAATCACGGGCCAGATCTGGGCGGACGAGGCGCAGACCCAGCTCTACATGGTGCCGGCTGTCTACAACTATGACTCCATCGGCTACAATCCTGAAGTCCTGTCGGACGAGGAAGCCAACACCTGGACCGCGATTTTCGACGAGAAGTGGCGCGGCAAGTCGGGCCTGAACGTCGACCCGCTGATCGCATTCGGTCAGGCGATTCTGGCGATGAATACCTGGGGCATGATGGAAGTTGCCAACCCGGGCAACCCCACCGCGGCTGAAATTGACGAAGCCGCCAAGTTCCTGATCTCGAAGAAGAAGGATGGCCAGTTTCGCGCACTTTGGGGCGACTTCGGTGAGTTGGTGAACCTGATGGCCTCGGGCGAGATGGTTGTCTGCGACGCGTGGCAGCCGGCTGTCATGGCTGTGAAGGCCCAGGGCAAGCCGGCGAAATACGCGACGCCGAGGGAAGGTTATCGCGGCTGGGCCATCGGTCCGTCGATGATCAAGGGCACGCCGAACCGTGATGCGGTGATTGCCTATGCCGACTTCTGGCTGTCGGGCGAGCCTGGTATCGCCGTGACGGAACAGGGCTACTACTCGCCCTCGACCAACATCAAGGACGTCATGGATCCCAAGAAGTACGCCTTCTGGTATGAGGGCAAGCCTTGGGAGGGTGAGCCCGAGCGCGGCATCAACCCGGGCGACCTGCGTGATGGCGGATCGCTCGAAGAGCGCGCCTCGAACGTGGCCTACTGGCACCAGTGGCCGGATGAGTACGATCACCTGATCCAGCGTTGGGACGAGTTCTTGAACGCCTGATCGACGGGTCGGGCGTGCAGGGCCTCCCTGCGCGCCCGGCGCTTTACTCCCGAACTCCCGAGGCAAGGTAAGAAATGCTCTTCGATCTTGAACTTATATCGGTCGGCAAGACCTATCCTGACGGCACGGTTGCTGTGTCGGATTTCGACCTCAAGGTCGAAAAGGGTGAATTCGTGGCCTTCCTCGGGCCGTCCGGCTGCGGAAAGTCGACCACGCTGCGCATGATCGCGGGCTTCGAGGACATCACGAACGGGGAAATCCTCATCAAGGGGGCCAATGTATCGCACGTGCCGCCCGAGCACCGGCCGACCTCGATGATTTTCCAGAACTATGCGCTTTTTCCGCACATGACGGTGCGCCAGAACATCGCCTTCGGGCTGGATGTCAAGCGGATGGACCGGGTCGAAAAGAACCGCAAGGTCGATCGTATTCTCGACATGTTCGACCTGACCGAATTCGCGGATCGGACCGCCGACCGTCTTTCGGGAGGGCAGAGACAGAGAATCGCGCTTGCCCGCGGGCTTGTGGTCGAGCCCGAGATCCTGCTGCTCGACGAGCCGCTTGGCGCGTTGGACGCCAACCTGCGGCGCATTATCCAGAACGAGCTGAAGCTGCTTCAGCGCGATCTCGGGATTACCTTCGTCTTCGTTACCCACGCCCAGTCCGAAGCCCTCGGCCTGTCGGATCGTGTCGTGGTCATGTCCAACGGCGTCGTGGAACAGATATCGGCCCCGGAAGAGCTGTACAACCGGCCGGCCACGCCGTTCGTTGCAGAGTTCATCGGCTCCAACACGATCATCGAGGGCAAACCCGCGCAATCCGGCGACGACGGTCTGCAACGGATCGAGACGCCCTACGGCCTGATCTCGGGCGTGGGCAAGGCCGGATCCGACAAGGCGGTGATCCCGGCCGAAGCGTTCAATCTCGGTCTGCGCGATACGCCGAACGAAATCCGCCTGGACGGCGTCGTGACCGCAAAACAACTCGTCGGCTCGATCGGCTACATCCGCGTCAAGCTCGGCGACGGGCGCGAAGTCGAAGTGGAAACCCATGCCGGCTCGGCAGAGGCGCAGAACCTTTTGCCGGGCTCGTCCGTGACCCTTGGGGTGGACCCCGCGTCGGTCACGCTCATCCATCATTGATCCAATAACAAGGAGACTACTCATGGCTAAAGATATTCAGGTCGGTTTCGGTATCGATGTCGACGCCGTGGCGGGCTGGCTTGGGTCCTACGGCGGTGAGGACAGCCCCGATGACATCTCGCGCGGAATGTTCGCCGGCGAAGTCGGCTCGCCCCGTCTGCTGGACCTTTTCGACCAGCAGGGGCTGACAACCACCTGGTTCATTCCGGGCCACTCGGCCGAAACCTTCCCCGATCAGATGCGCGATGTGGCCAAGCGTGGCCATGAGATCGGGATTCACGGCTACAGCCACGAGAATCCGATCGCGATGACGGCCGAGCAGGAAGAAGCCGTTCTCGACAAGGGGATCGAGCTGATCACGGAAATCTCGGGCCGGCGGCCCACGGGCTATGTCGCCCCGTGGTGGGAGTTCTCCAACGTTACCAACGAGCTGCTGCTGAAGAAGGGGATCAAGTATGATCACTCGCTGATGCACAACGACTTCACTCCGTACCGGGTGCGCGTCGGTGACAAGTGGACCAAGATCGACTATTCCGCCAAGCCCGAAGACTGGATGAAGCCTCTGGTGCGCGGTGAGGAAACCGACCTGATCGAGATCCCCGCAAACTGGTATCTCGACGACCTTCCGCCGATGATGTTCATCAAGAAGTCGCCCAACAGCCACGGCTTCGTGAATCCCCGCGACATCGAGCAGATGTGGCGCGATCAGTTTGACTGGGTGTACCGGAACATGGACTACGCGGTGTTCCCGATCACCATCCATCCCGACGTTTCGGGCCGTCCTCAGGTTTTGCTGATGCTCGAGCGCCTGATCGCGCATATCAAGTCCCACGAGGGCGTGCGTTTCGTCACGATGAACGAGATGGCGGACGACTTCGATAAGCGTTTCCCGCGCGGCTGATCCGGGCGTGAGGTTCGGGGCCGCCCTGTCTTGGGGCGGCCTCTTTGCTCGGCAAGATGGAAGAGCCGCTATGTGTTCGCTTTGTGGAATTCTCGGTTGTGACGACCACTGGACCCACTCCGTGGACCGTCCTGGCGTCTATACCCGCAATACCGATCGCCATTCGCGGCGCTCCGAGGGCGCGCGACGTGTTGCAGCGGCGAACCGCGTTCTGTCGTTCCGGCGCGTGAAACTCGATGAATGGCAGGGCACGTCCTATGTCGTGTCAAACGCGACCGGCGCGTCCACGGTCTTTGAATCTTTTTCCCATCTGTGGCCAGAGGCCGAGGCCCTCGCGGGGCGCGAGATCGACCCGCTGGACGAGGCGCTGATAGCCTGGGTGGAAGAACAATGATTGGCGTGACCCTGCTGACCGGTTTTCTCGGGTCCGGCAAGACGACGCTCCTGCAGCGGCTTCTTACCGACCCTGCCATGGCACGGGCCGCGGTTCTGATCAACGAGTTCGGCGAGGTGGGACTGGATCACCATTTGCTCGACCGGATCGACGACAATGTTGTGCTCATGAAATCGGGCTGCATCTGCTGCACAGTACGCGGCGAGGTGGCCGACGCACTGATGAACCTCAACAGCCTGCGCACGCGGGGCGAGATCGATTTCGACCGCGTGGTGATCGAAACCACCGGGCTCGCGGACCCCTATCCCGTGCTTCAGACGCTGCGGGCGCATCCCGTACTGCGCAGTCACTTCGAGAATGGCGGCGTCCTGACGACGGTGGATGCCGTGAACGCTGCGTGGCAGGTGGAAAATCGGGCAGAGGCCGTGCGTCAGATCGCGGCCGCCGACAGGATCGTGCTGACCAAGACCGATCTGGCGCAAGAGGCTGACACGCGCGCGTTGCGCGCAACATTTGCCCGGATGAACCCGTCTGCCCGAGTGGTGACCTCGGAAGACGACACCGACACAATCCTGGCCCGGCTCGACCCCGGCTTGCCGGTCTGGCCCGAGCCCGACAAGACCGACACGGGTCACCATCACCACCATCATCATCACAACCTCAACGAGGACCTGGGCGTCGTGACGTTCTCTTTGACCGTTGAGGAAAGCGTGGACTGGACCGATTTCGGCATCTGGCTGACGCTGCTGTTGCATCGCTATGGCGACCGGATCTTCCGGTTCAAGGGCATTCTCGCCATTGCGGGCGAAGACCGCCCCGTGGCGGTCCACGGCGTTCAGCACCTTGTTCATGCGCCGGTGCATATGGAACACTGGCCCGAGGGGAAGCGCGTTTCGCGAATGGTCTTCATCCTGGAGGGGCTTGATCCGGAGCGAATCCGCCTGTCATTCGCAGCTTTTATGGGACTGAAGAAAGTGAAGGCTGTGGCCTGATGGAACCGCTGCGCATTCTGTGTACCGAAATCCTGCCGTGGCGGCTTTTGAAAGAGCGGGCTGAAGCGGATTTGGGGTTTCCGATACAGTTTATGGAGCAGGATTTTGTCACCGCGCAGCGGACTGCCGCCATGGCGCCCGACAGCTATGATGTTTACGATCAGTGCTTTCACAATCTCGATATCGTCTGGTACTGGCGCGCAATTCAGCCGATTGAGACGTCCCGGATCCAGATCTGGGACGAGATGAGCGATCTCGCCCGTTCGGTCGGCAGAGGCGCCTCGGGCCGCGAACTGGGGGATGCCCCGGCAACCCGGCTCTATGTGCAGCCCGACGCCACGTTGTCGGCCAATCCCACAGGGCAGATTTCGATGCTGCCCACGGTCCACAATTTCGACAGTTTCGCGATCAATGTCGGCAAGGTGTCGCTGGATGTGGATCGCGATGTCACCAGCTGGTCGGAGCTGCTGAACACGCGTTGGCACGGGCGCGTGGCGTTGGTGGATGAGCCGGCCATCGGCGCTTTCGATCTCACGATGGCGCTGGTGGCGGCGGGCCGGATGCAAGTGCGCGATCTTGGCAACATGACCGTGGCCGAGATCGAGGAGATGTATCACCACGCGGTGGACCTGGTGAATTCCGGCCATCTTGCGCCGTTCTGGCGCCGCGCCTCAGAGCCGGTTGAGCGATTTGCGAATGGCGAACTCTCCATTTCCTCGATCTGGTCTCCCTCCGTGGTGGCAATGAAGGCGCGTGGTCTGAGTGTGCGGCAGGCGTCTCCGACGGAAGGGTACCGCGCCTGGCATGGCGGTTTGTGTCTTGCCAAGCACCTGGAAGACCATCGGCTCGACATGGCCTATGCGTGGTTCAACTGGTTCCTCGATGGCTGGGCCGGGGCCTGCATGGCTCGGCAAGGCTATTACATGTCTGCCCCCGACCGGGTGCGCGGCTTTCTCGATCCTGAAGAATGGGATTACTGGTACGAGGGCAAACCTGCCGCGCGCGATCTCCCCGACCCTGAAGACCACCTGGCGATCCGCGCGGGCGAAGTGCGTTCTGGCGGCTCCTATCGGGCACGATCCAAACATATCGCGGTGTGGAACAGCACGATGGACGAGCACAATTTCCTCGTTCGACGCTGGAACGAGATCATCGCCCTTGCCGCGGGGCGACGGGTGCGGCGACGGGCAAGCTGACTGCGGGGCCGCGTGACACAAGGGAAATCGATGCTGTGAAGACCGTGACACTGATCGCCACCGGGGGCACGATCGCCTCGAACGCGAAGAGCTCCGGCGGACCGGTCAATGCCGGTCTGGCAGGTGAAAGCCTGCTCGCTTCCCTGCATGAGCCGTTAGAGGATATCGCCGTCAAGGTCGAGAATTTCGAAGCCGTGGGCAGTTATGCGCTCGACCTGGAGACCGTGCATCGGCTCTGCGCGCGGATCAGCGAGGTTCTCGCGGAGGACGCGGTCGATGGTGTGGTGGTGACGCATGGAACCGACACGATGGAGGAAAGCGCCTTTCTCGCTGACATTCTCGTGTCCTCGGACAAACCCGTGGTGTTTACCGGAGCGCAGCGCCACGCGGGCGTTCCCGACACCGACGGCCCGCGCAATATCGCCGATGCCATCCGTTGCGCGGCTTCGGACGGGTTGCGGGCGCAGGGGGCCGTTATCCTGTTCGAGGGAGACATTCACGCCGCCCGCGACGTGACCAAGGCGCATACATCGCGCGTCGATACCTTTCGCTCAATCGGATTGGGCAAACTCGGGGAGGTTGATGACGGCCGCGTGTATCTCTATCGCCGGACGGCGACCCGTCTGCATGTGTCCGCGCCCGTTCTGGACCCGGGGGTGGAACTGATGCTGGTCGGTTTGGGCAGTGCGCCCGATTTCCTGGACTATTGCGAGAGCACGGGCAAATCCGGTCTGGTTCTCGCCGCCTTCGGACGGGGAAACGCGCCCCGCGGCTTTGCCGACCGGATTCAGCGTCTGACCGCACGGGGTATCCCGGTGGTTGTGGCCTCTCGCTGTGCCGAAGGCCGGACGCTTCCTGTCTATGGCGGTGATTCCGGCGGGCGTACGCTTGAGGATGCGGGCGTGATATTCGCCGGGACCCTGTCGGCCATCAAGGCCAGGTTGATTCTCAGCGCCTTGCTGGGCGCTGGCGCGGAGGAGACGGTCATCCGCGCGACGTTCCAGGATGCAAACCGCACGGCGTGATCCTCTGGTGGCAAGGATTTATGCGTGAATCGCCAAGAACGACGGCCCCATTGTGACACTATCTGCGCATCGATCCATGTGTCGACGCGTCGAAGGACAGGCACAAGAGAGACGTCATGATCATCAACAGTGGACGCCCCACCGCTCCGACCGGTGGCGACAGATGGCAAAAAGTGGTCTCCGAGGCCTACTTCCCCCTCGACACGGAATGCCGCAATCGCGCCGATTTCTTCGGTGAGATGGACCGTTGGTCCCTGGGGGTCGTGGGCTTGTCGCGCATACGATGCGACGGTGTGCTCTACCGGCGTCGGCGTCGCCATTTCCTGGACGAGACGGAAAGCTCGTTGCTGATTGCCATCCCCGAAAATGAGGAAGTCCAGTTTTCTCAAAACCAGCGCCTCACCTCATGCAAGCCGGGCGGGTTTATCGTCGAGCGCAGCGATGCACCTTATGAATACTGGCACGAGCGCCGCAATGTGCAGTTCGTGCTCAAGGTGCCTTCGGCCAGCGTCAGGGCGCGGATCGGACCGTCTGAACGTCTGGGCGGGCTGGCCTTTGATGCGCGTCAAGGCGTCGCCAGCTATTTCCTGAGCAGCCTGCGTGCCGCCATCTCGCATATCGATCAACTGGACGATGCGGCGCGCGAAGCGGCCGGCAACCATCTGCTCGAGATGTTGTGTCTGGCTATTCGCAGCGACAATCGGGTTCTGGACAGCAACATCTCGTCTATCCGCGCAGCGCATCTGCATCGCGCCGAACAGTTCATCCGCGAGAACCTCAAGAATCCCGAGTTGTCGCCCAAAATGGTGGCCGAAGCCTGTGGTATCTCGCTGCGATATCTTCAACAGCTGCTTTCAGAATCGGATCAGTCCATCAACGGCTATATCCGGGAACGTCGTCTAAACCGCTGCAACGAAGATTTGCGTGCCGGCGGGCATGGCACCACCGTGGCTGAGATCGCCTATCGGTGGGGGTTTGCGGACCAGGCTCAATTTTCCAAGCACTACAAGGCAAAATTCAACTGCACGCCGACTCAGACGCGCAAGGCAGCGGATCGCTACCGAAATCCGATGTGACGAAAGCGGGACGCGCGACGCGGGAGGCGCGCCCGTCCGCATGCCCTGCGACCCCGAAACCAAAAGTCTGACCCCTTCGCGATGACCTTGCCCTTTATGAGACAGGCGAGGTGTGTCCGATGAACCCTGAGGAGCTGACATGGCCAATACAAGAGTCGCCGTCGACGTAGGCGGTACCTTCACCGACATCTGCATCATGGACGAGACGACAGGTCAGATCCGCATCGAGAAAACGGCATCCACCCCTGACGACCCGATGCGGGCGATCATGAACGGGATCGAGCAGGGCCGGATCGATCTTTCGGACGTGTCCATGTTCTCGCACGGCACGACCGTGGCGACGAATGCGCTCATCACCCGCAACCTGCCGCGCGCGGCGATGGTCTGCACCGAGGGCTTTCGCGACGTGGTGGAGATCCGCCGTGCCAACAAGGAAGACCTCTGGGACACCTACAAGGACGTGGCCAAGCCCTATATCCCGCGCCGCGATCGTCTCACCGTGCCCGAGCGCGTGAGCGCGGAAGGCGAGGTTCTGGCTGAGCTTGATGAAAAGACGGCCTATCGCGTCGCCGAGGTGTTGAAGAAGCGCGGCGTGGCCGCGATCGCGGTCTGTTTCATGAACTCCTATGTGAACGGAGCCAACGAAGCGCGAATGCGCGACATCCTCAAGGAAGTGATGCCCGATGTGCCCGTTTCGATCTCCTCGCAGGTAATGCCCGAGATCTTCGAGCACGAGCGGTTCTCGACCACGATGGCCAATGCGGTCGTCTCGCCCGTGGTGGTCGACTACGTCTCGCGCCTGGCCGACAAACTGGCCGATGGCGGCTATGAGCGTGAACTGTTGCTGTTGCACACCGGCGGCGGCGTGATGACGACCAAGGCCGTGCGCGATTTCGCGGCACGGCTGGCGGGGTCGGGCATCGCGGCGGGGGCGATCGCCAGCCGGTTCATCGGCAATCTATGCGGTTATCCGAACACCATCGGTTTCGACATGGGCGGCACCTCGACCGACGTGTCGGTGTCCTTTCAGGGCGAACCGCGGATCACCAAGGACTGGTACATCGAGTATGGCTTTCCGATCCGCTTTCCCTCGATCGAGGTGCTTACCATCGGAGCCGGGGGCGGTTCGCTTGCCTGGCAGGACGAGGGCGGATCTCTGCGCAACGGGCCGCAATCGGCGGGCGCCGATCCCGGGCCGGCCTGCTACCAGAACGGCAACGAGGTAGCGACGAACACCGATGCAAACGTGGTGCTGGGCCGTCTCGGCACCTCGCTTGCCGGCGGCAAAATTACCCTGGACCCCGCGTTGGCCGAAGCGGCGGTGCGCGAGACCGTGGCCCAGCCATTCGGCATGGAACTGCATGAGGCCGCCGAGGCCGTCCTGCGCGTGGCCAATGCCAACATGGCCAACGCGGTGCGGCTGCTGTCGATCTCGCGTGGCTACGATCCCCGCGATTTCGCGCTTTGTGCCTTTGGCGGGGCGGGGGCGCTGCATGGCGCGGCCGTGGCGCGTGAATTGTCGATTCCGACCGTGATCGTGCCGCCGAATCCGGGTGTGACGTCGGCACTGGGCTGCCTTTTGGTCGATATCCAGCACGATTTTTCGGACAGCTTCATGCGAGGGGCCGCGGAGACCGATCCGGCCGAGCTGGAAGCATCCTTCCAGAAGATCGAGGATGAGGCCCGCGCCCAACTCAAGCGCGAGGGCGTCGAGCAAAAGGACATGATGCTGCAGCGGACGGTGGAGATGATGTACCAGGGTCAGTGGCGGTCTCTCGAAGTCTCCGTGCCCTCCAGGGTCACCACCATCGACGCGCTGATCCAGGCTTTCCACGACGAGCACGAACGCGAATACAGCTATTCGCGTAAGGACGCGCCGGTCTCGCTGTTCCGCGTGGCGGTGAAGGCGATCGGGATCGTGCCCAAGGCGGAGCCGGCGAAGAGCGATGTTCGCGTCTATGAGCCCGAGCCCGAAAGCCACCGCAAGGTGTGGTTCGACGGCAAAGCCCATGATGCCGCGATCTACGAGCGCGAGACGTTGACCGCAGGGGCCACGTTCACCGGCCCTGCCGTGGTCGAACAATTCGATTCAACGACGGTTGTTCCGCCCGCCATGAAGGCAGAGGTGGATGCCTACATGAATATTCTCATTCACACGAAGGTATGAACCATGACCCCGAAGACAACTGACCAACTCGATCCGGTAACCTTCGAAGTCCTGAAGAACTCCTTTATCACTTCGGTCGATCAGATGGCCGAACAGATGCTGCGCACCTGCTATTCCTTCGTGATCTACAATCGGGACTTCTCGAACGGGCTGCACGATGCCGAGGGAAACTCCGTCGCGCAGGGCAACCAGGACATCGCTGTGCATGTCGGAACCCTGCACTTCACCTGCAAGGATGTTATTCGCAAGTTCAAGGGCGAGATGATGCCCGGCGATGTCTATGCGATCAACGATCCCTACGCCGGCGGTACCCACTTCAGCGATGTGCGACTTGTGCGGCCGATCTTCGACGATGACACCCTGATCGGGTTCTCGCAGTCCAACGGTCACTGGTCGGATCTCGGAGGCTCGGTGCCCGGGTCGTTCGATGTCAGTGCCCGCGACATGTTCCGCGAGGCGGTTCGCATCACGCCGGTACGCCTGTTCCGCGCGGGAGAGTTCTGCCACGATGTCGCGGATCTGATCGCGGCCAATACCCGCGATCCGAACTCGATCATCGGAGACATCCACTCGCAGGCGCAGGCCACCCAGGTGGCCGAACGCGAGGTGCTGCGGCTCGTGGGCAAATACGGGCGCGATCAGGTCCTTCAGGGCATGAACGAGGTTCAGGACTACGTCGAGCGTGCCGTGCGCCAGCGCATCGCCGCCTTGCCCGACGGAACCTGGGAGACGGTCGACTATATCGACCGCGATCCCGGGCAGGGCGAGGGGATGATTCCGATCCACATCAAGATGACGATCAAGGGCGACCGCATCCACTATGATTTCAGCGGCAGCCACGCGACCATCGCATCGATTTACAACTCCGCGCCCGGCGCGACCTTCTCCGCCGTGGTGGCCGGGATGAAGACCTTTTTCCCGGATCTGCCGCTCAACAGCGGCTTCTACCGGATGATCGACATCTCGGCACCGGACAACAGCGTCGTCAGCGCCGAATGGCCGGTGGCGGTCACCGGCTTCCTGATGCCGTTCGAGAAGATCATGAACGCGATCTTCGAGATGTGGTCCAAGATCATGCCCGAAAGGGCCATCGCCTGCGCGTTCAACCTCGAATATCTCCTCGCCGGGGGACGCGATCTGCGAACGCCGGACAAGCCGATGTTCATGTTCTACGAATGGCTGCCCGGCGGCTGGGGCGGGCGCAATGGCAAGGACGGATCGGATGTCACCACCGCCTGTTTCGGAACCGGCCTGATGTCGCAGCCGAACGAGGGCAACGAGCGCGTTAATCCGACCCGCACGACGGAGTTCCAGATCCTGCGCGACAGTGCCGGGCCGGGAAAATGGCGGGGTGGCACAGGGGTCCAGAAGACCTCGGTCCTGCTCGACAGCGCAGATGCGGTGATGTCCTATATCTGCGACCGCGAGCGCGCCGTGGTCTGGGGGGTCGAAGGCGGCCTGCCGTCGATGCCGCATGGTCTGACAATCACGCGCAATGGCGAGAGCGCGCCGAAATGGCTGGGGTCGGTGTTCTCGGATTATCCCGTCTACACTGGCGACGTCTTCGCACGGCCGACCGCCGGCGGCGGCGGGTTCGGCGATCCTCTGGAGCGTGATCCCGTCAAGGTCCGCGAGGACGTGATCGACGACTACGTTTCGATCGAACGGGCAGCGCGCGACTATGGAGTGGTGCTGAAAGAGATCGATGTCGATCTGTGCGAATACGAGATCGATGCCGAGGCAACCGAAAAGTTGCGCGCTGAAATCAGGGCGGAACGACGCGGTTGGGCCCGCATGGACCCGCAGGAGGTCGCCGAACTCTACAAGGCAGGCGAGATCGACATGCTCGATGCGGTGCGTCGCTATGCGGTGATCCTGGAATGGGAAACCGGCGAGATGCTGCCCAAGACCACCGAGCAGTTCCGCGAGACCTTTGAGCGGCGCAGCCTTGCACACTGGAGCTGAAGGTCGGACGCGTTTCCTGGCCGTCATCTTTGGATGACGGCCAGGGACCCGGTTAGGTGCTCCCGCCGGTGAGAGGCAAAAACCGGGTGACGGCCCGG
Organism: Stappia sp. ES.058; assembly: GCF_900105595.1. Classification (GTDB taxonomy): domain Bacteria; phylum Pseudomonadota; class Alphaproteobacteria; order Rhizobiales; family Stappiaceae; genus Stappia. The sequence continues at coordinate 4,458,443 of NZ_LT629784.1, forward strand.
TGTTCGGCCGCGGGAAGGGCGCCCGGGCTTCGACGATCCGGGGTCGCCCCCGTTTGCCGATGAGATCTGGGCTCAGCGCCTGGGGCTTTGCACCGGGCTTTGAGGGTCGACGAAGGCATCGCGGAAATAGTCATGCACAAGGGCCAGCGGCCCGGTGAGCGGTGTGCTGCGACAATAGGCGAGGCCGACGTCCATGGACGGGATCTCCTGCGTCGTGGATGCGGTGCCGATGCGTTTGCCTTCCAGCGACCAGGGGCGGTAGACCATGTCCGACAGGATCGTGACGCCCTGGCCGTTGGCCACCATCGAGCGCACCGCCTCGACAGAGGCCGTACGCAGTTTGACATTCGGGCGATACTTGGTGTCGGACCAGTATTTCATCGTGGTGTGCGCGGCTTCATCCACGGTCAGCATGATGTAGTCCTGCTCGGCGATCTCCGCGAAACTGACCTTGCCGGCGCGGTGGAACGGGTGGTTCGCCGGCACCCACAGGCGCCGGGTCGAACGCAACAGCGTTTCCGTTTCTATTTCGGGATTGTGCAGGTTCGAGGTGAGCACCACCGCCATGTCGAAGCGGTTGGACAACAGTCCCTCCTCGATGCTTTCACGGTTCAGCTCGCTCAGGCGGATGTCGAGGCCCGGATAGAGATGCGCGAGCCTGTCCAGATGATAGGGCAGGAAGTAACCGATCACAGTGTAGGTTGCCGCGATCGAGATCACGCCTTCGGCCGAGGACCGCCGCAGGGTCAGGTTCTTGGCCTCTTCAAGCCTTGCCAGGATGTCTTGCGCGGAAGACAGGAATTCCCGCCCGGCATCGGTCATTTCCATCCCATGGGCGGACCGCAGGAACAGTTGGGCACCCAATTCGGCCTCGAGGTCGCGTATCGCCGTGGTGATCGCCGATTGCGAGATCGACAACGCCGTTGCCGCGCGGCTGACCTGTCCCGATTCCGCAGTCGCGACGAAGTACTTGAGGTGACGGAAGTTCATGATCTGCCCATTTCTCCTGCACTCAACCGCGGATGAGCGGTGCCTCCACCATCAAGACCGGCCCGCTGCGACGGCGGTCTGACCATCGGGGCCGGGTACAATGTAAATATATCAGCTACTTGAATTGGAATGGTGCTGCTCTGAAGGTTCTGTTTTTTTGATAATGATGTAACAAGTATTAGAAATTTACAATATGAGAGTTGGCGCCAATCCTCTGCATGTCCGAAACGCGAGGGTCCTGACGATGAAGACAATGGTCGATCTGAACTGCGACATGGGGGAAGGGTTTGGCCAGTGGGTGCTGGGCGAAGCCCCGGACGAGAAGCTTATGGCGCTGATCAGTTCCGCCAATGTCGCGGCAGGGTTCCACGCGGGCGACCCCAACACGATGGACCGGGTCGTCAAGCTGGCCCAGCAATTCGGCGTGGGCCTCGGTGCGCATCCTGGTTATCGCGACCTGCAGGGCTTTGGGCGCCGCTATATCCGCACGAGCGCCGAGGAACTCGTCAACGACGTTGTCTACCAGGTGGGCGCGATTCGTGAATTCGGCCGCCGCTATGGCATTGCGCTGCAGCACGTCAAACTGCATGGCGCCCTGTTCATGGAGGCGGCCGTGAACGAGGAGCTGTCGCAACTTTTGGTCGATACGCTGCAAAAGACCGGCAGCGATGCGATCATTTTCTGCATGGGCGTGTCCAAGACATATGAAGTCGCGCTCAGGCTGGGGCATCCGGTGGTGCGCGAGTTCTATGCGGACCGCGATTACGATGACAGCGGCTCGATCGTGTTCAAGCGGCAGGTGGCCCGCCCCGATCCTGAACAGATCGCCGAAAAATGCGTGCGCGCCTGCACGGAAGGGCTGGTCCGCACCGTGGACGGCAACGACATCGAGATCGAGTTCGAATCGATCTGTTTCCATTCCGACACGCCCGGAGCGCTCGAGATGGGCAACGCCATCCGCACCGCGCTGACTGAAAAGGGCATCACCATCGCGGCTGCCGCGACGGTACTGGAAAACGCAAGCTGAACCGACATTCGGCCAGGAGGACTATCATGGCAGACATTCAATCCCCCCTTCCCGGAACCTTCTATCATCGCCCCACGCCCGAGGACGCGCCCTACAAATCCAAGGGCGATGCCGTCGCCATGGGAGACGTGATCGGCCTGGTCGAGGTGATGAAGACCTTCATTGAGGTGAAAGCCGAGATCGAGGGCACGTTCGGCGGTTATGTTTCGGACAACGAGGGTGCAGTGACCGCCGGACAGGTCCTGGCGACGCTGGACGAGTGATCCCATGGCTATCAAGCGACTGTTCATAGCCAATCGCGGCGAAATCGCCGTGCGGATCATCCGTGCCGCGCAAGCTCTCGGCATGCATACCATCCAGGCTCATTCCGAGGCCGACGCCGACATGCTGGCGGTTAAGCTGGCCGATGAAGCGATTTGCATCGGGCCGGCGGCTTCCAGGGATTCCTATCTGGACGTGGCACGCGTGGTCGCTGCAGCGAAGGAAACGCGTGCCGACGCGGTCCACCCGGGATACGGCTTCCTGTCTGAAAGTCCGCGCTTTGCCCGCGCCCTGGAAGAGGCCGGGATCGTCTATGTGGGACCGTCCGCCGACACGATCGAACGGATGGGCGACAAGGTCGCTGCACGACAGGCGGCCGAAGCCGCGGGCACCTCTGTGGTGCCGGGCTCGAAGGGCCGGATCGAAAGTGTCGACGATGCGGCCGCCGTCGCTTCCGGGGTCGGCTATCCCGTGATGATCAAGGCCGCCGCCGGCGGCGGCGGGCGCGGGATCCGCATCGCGGACAACGAGGAAGAATTGCGCAAGCTGGCGCCCCAGGCCCAGGCCGAGGCGCAGGCCGCCTTCGGGGATGGCGGGCTCTACCTCGAACGCGCGGTGAAGAACCCGCGCCATATCGAGGTCCAGATCCTGGGAGACGGCACCCGTGCCGTCCACTGTTTTGAACGCGAATGCTCGCTGCAGCGTCGCCGTCAAAAGGTCTGGGAGGAGGCTGGCGCCGTGTGCCTGGACGAGGAAACCCGGCAGGCGATCTGCGCCTCGGCCGTGGCCCTGGCGGAAGCCGTGAACTACAGTGGCGCGGGCACGCTGGAATTCCTGTATGAGGAAGCCAGCAACGAGTTCTTCTTCATCGAGATGAATACCCGCATCCAGGTCGAACATCCGGTGACCGAGATGGTTACCGGCGTCGACCTCGTGCAGGAAATGATCCGCATCGCCGCCGGCGAGCCTTTGCGCCTGCAACAGGATCAGATTCGCACCCGGGGCCATGCGATCGAGGTGCGGATCAACGCCGAAGACCCGTACATGCAGTTCATGCCCTTCCCGGGCAGGGTGGGAACGCTGACCCTGCCTGAAGGGCCGGGCATTCGTGTCGATCACTTTCTCTATGAAGGCTACCAGATCCCGCCGTTTTACGATTCCCTTGTCGGCAAGGTGATCGCACATGGCGCGAACCGGGCCGAGGCCATCGATCGTTTGCGCAGCGCCCTTGAGGGCTTCGTGATCGAAGGCCTCAAGACGACCATTCCCCTGCATTTGGCGCTGGCCGACGACCCGCAGGTGCAGGCAGGCGCGTTCCATACCAAATGGCTGGAATCGTGGCTGGATGCCGGAAACCTGATCCCCGCAACAACAGGAGGTGCTTCGTGAAAACACGTTACACATACGGTGGAGACGAGCATGTCTACGTAGAGATGGACGAGGAGATGTCGCTTGCGGCGTTCTTCAAGTCACTGTCCATGTCGAAAGCGGTTCGAGATGCTGATATTCCCGGCGTCACCGAAATCTGCCCTGCCAATGCGTCCTTTCAGGTGCGATACGACCCGGATGTGACCAAACCCGAGGAGATGCTGAAACGCATCCAGGAGCTTGAACATACTGCGGATCAGGCGGAGAAACGGCTGACAACCCGGATCATCGAGGTGCCGGTCTACTACCAGGATCCGTGGACGCACGAGACACTGATGCGCTTTCGCGAGCGGCACCAGGACCCCAGCGGCAGCGATCTGGACTATGCCGCCCGGATCAACGGGTATGACAGTCCCGAGGCGTTCATCGAAGCGCATCATTCGCAGCCGTGGTTCGTGTCTATGGTTGGCTTCGTCTCGGGTTTGCCCTTCCTTTATCAACTGGTCGAGCGCGACAAGCAGATCGAGGTCCCCAAGTATCTGCGCCCGCGCACCGACACCCCCCGGCAGACCGTGGGATATGGCGGCAGCTTTTCCTGCATCTACTCGGTCCGAGGCGCCGGCGGCTACCAGATGTTCGGCATCACGCCGATGACCATCTACGACCCCCGGCAGCACGTCTCCTATTTGCGCGATTTCCTGGTGTTCTTCAAACCCGGCGACATCGTCAAATGGAAACCCATCGATCGGGCCGAATACGACCGCATTCTGTCCGAGGTCGAGGCCAACACCTGGACCCCGCGCGTGGCCACGGTCGAGTTCGACCTCGATGAGTTCAACAAGGACATGACCGGCTACAACGCCAAGCTGATGGAGGCGCTTGATGACGCTTAAGATAGTCAAATCCGGTCTCGCCACCACCATTCAGGATCTGGGCCGCCCCGGCTATTTTCACCTCGGCATTCCCGAAGGCGGCGCAATGGACCGACTGGCAATGCGCGCGGCCAACATGCTGGTCGGCAATCCCGAGGAGGCCGCCGGCCTCGAAGCCGTTTTCATGGGCCCCGAGATCGCATTCGGCCGCGATCTCAGTGTTGCTGTCACGGGCGCCGAGATTCCGGTAATGGTCGATGGCGAGCCGCGCGAGACCTGGACCACCTTTACCGTCAAGGCCGGACAGGTGCTCAGTTTCGGTTTCCTGCAGGCTGGCGCGCGGGCCTATATCGCTGTTTCGGGCGGGATCGCCACCGAACCCGACCTGGGAAGCCGGTCCACCTATCCGATCGGTGCGCTGGGCGGGGTCGAGGGCAGGGCCGTTCAGCCCGGTGATGACCTGCCGGTGGGAGATGCCCCGCTCGTGCCCGAGGGGCGCAGCGTTCCAGGCACCCTGCGTCGCGGGCCTGCAAATCCCGCAGAGATACGGGTGTTGACCGGATTATACTGGTATCGCCTGACCGAGTCCGCCGGACAGCAGTTCTTCGACGACACCTGGACTGTCGCTGCCGAGGCGGACCGCATGGGGTATCGCTTCAAGGGTGGACGGCCTCTGGAATTCGTCGAACGAGAACAGCCCTTTGGTGCGGGGGCGGATCCGTCGAACATCGTGGACGGCTGCTATTCCTACGGCTCCATCCAGGTTCCGGGCGGAACCGAGCCCATCGTCCTGCATCGCGACGCTGTGTCGGGTGGCGGCTACTTCACCCTTGGGGCCGTGATCTCGGCGGACATGGACCTGATCGGCCAATTGCAGCCCAACACGCAGGTCAAGTTCGTCAAGGTGGATATGGAAACAGCCTTGGCCGCCCGTGCCGAACGCAAGGCGACGCTGCAGAAGATCCGTGAAGAACTGGCCTAGGGCGCGGACCCACAAATGAGGCCGCTCTGGCATGGGAAATGGCGAAACGCCGCGAGGAAGGGCGCGCAGAGCGGGCAGGTTGCCCGTTCTAGCGCGCTGGCGATGCGGTGCGAGGCCATTTCCGTGTCCTCCGGATTTGACCGGATTGCGCCTCTGCTTCGTCGAGAAGGGCTTGAAAATACTCGGATTTCCTGCGCTTCCGCTTGTTGAGGAAACACAATCCGCCTCAAACCATGGCAATCCCATTTATGGGTCCCAAACCTAGCTGCGTGGCATCCACAGGCTGTCCCCGGGCTGGCCGTGACGATCGGATGGTGTTGCGTTTTCAGGCTTCCGTGCCCTGATCCCCATCGCGCCCGAGGCGCATCGCCTCGCCCGGACTTTTGGTCCTTCGGCGTGCGTTCGCGTCGTTGGCCATCCGGGCCTTCACCGGTTGCTGAAGTCTGACAACTTCGGTTTCCGCAGCATGGCCCGGATGCACAATCTGAAGAAAGCCTGCACTCGGGGCCGGGGCCCGCGAACGTGGGTGGCACGTCATCGCAAAAGCTGGCGGTGTTAGGGCGTGGCCTCATTCATGGGGCCGTGCAAGAGGGTATCCGACTGAGTGTTGTGTGCCTCTCGCGCCGGTCGTTTCAACGCCGGTGACGCGAGATCATGTATCAGAGCGACGCGGTGACCGGCGCGAGACTGGTCGCCGAAACGGTCGCGTTGCCGGCGCTTCGCAGCTTCGCACCTCCGATGGCCGTGGCGAATGGGAGAGAACAGGTCTGTGACCTGCGGGGTGGCGGTTGCGGTTTCGACGTCGTATAGGGTTTTTCTCTGGTGTGGCCGGAACGTGCCGCGTGTGGAAAGCGGAGACGCATTGTGAGAATCGCCTATACGATGTCGCTAAGGCGTGGTGACATGGATCGCCTGCTTGTTGGGGTCGCCGACGCGCTCGCCGCACGCGGGGTGCGGTGTTGCGGCGTCGTTCAGATCAATTCGCCCGATTGCGACACCCGAACGTGCGACATGGATGTGCAGGTGCTGCCCGATGGCCCGCGCATTCGCATTTCCCAGTCGCTCGGTCTCGAGGCGCGCGGCTGCCGGCTTGATGTCGGGGCCCTGGAGACGGCAGTCGGGGAATGCGAACGCCGGCTCGATCCGCAAGCGGATGTCCTGATCGTCAACAAGTTCGGCAAGCGCGAGGCGGAAGGCGGCGGGTTTCGCGACCTGATCGCCGAGGCGCTGTCGCTGGACATTCCGGTGATCGTCGGGGTGAACGGCCTCAATGAGGTGGCGTTCCAGGAGTTTTCGGCAGGGACTGCGGTGTCGCTCCCGCCCGATGCGGGGGAGGTGCTTGACTGGGTGCTCGCTGCCACCGACGCCCGGCTCGGGGAGACGGCCTGATCCGCGGTACGGATGTGCGGGGGGTATCCCCTGCGACCGGGCTCCCGACACCGCGACAACGATCGGCCGTGTGTGCTGCGGCGCTCGATGCCCGCAGGCGGCCGGCTGAATTTTCCTGCACTGCGCTGTTCTTCCTCGCATTCGGTCTTTACATTGCCATGGTCTACGCAACCGGTTTCTTTCCAGCTACGGCCTTGGCCCTGTGCCTCTTTCTGCGCGGCGCTCGTGCCGGCACATCCGTCTTCGACGTTTTTTGAACATCCCATGGCCCCGGGGACCCTCAAGCCTTGTCTAGTGTCGCTGCCGTCTTCCGCTATGTCCTCAGCCTGTCCGTCGGCCTGACGGGGGGCGCCGTTTTCTATCTTCTTGGCCTGCCGTTGCCCTGGATGCTGGGCGCCATGCTGCTGACGTTGATCTGCAGCGTGTCCGGTTTGCCGCTGGCGTCGCCGAAGTCGGCGCGGCCGGCGATGAGCGCCACAATCGGGGTGGTGCTTGGAACCTATTTTCAGCCGGACCTGTTCGCACATGTCGGCGAATGGGCATTCAGCATTTCCGCACTTCTGGTCTTCATTGCGCTCGCCGGCGGCATCGGCGTGACCTACTTTCATTTTGTCGGACGGATGGACTGGAAGACGTCCTATTTCGCCGGCATGCCCGGCGGGCTGATCGAGATGGTCCTGGCCGCCGATGCCAATGGGGCGGATTCCCGCAAGGTCGCGCTGGTTCACTCCACCCGCGTTTTTCTCACCGTGATGATGCTTCCGCCGCTGGTCACCTGGATGGAAGGTGCCGCCGGACCTGCGTCGGCGCGCCCGATGATGCCCGTTACCGGCGAGAGCGTTCTGCTGGTGGTCGTCCTCGCCGCAGGTGGGGCGCTACTCGGGCGTTTGCTGCATTTGCCGGCGCGTTATCTGATGGGTCCGATGCTGCTTTGCGCCGTGCTCAATCTGTCCGGCGTGTTGCACGGTCTCGCCCCGCCGACGTTGCTCGTCTGGGGCGCGCAGATTGTTATCGGGACGGTGATCGGTTGCCGGTTTATCGGCGTGGACTGGCGACATGTTGTCGGCGTCGTGACGCTGACGGCGGGGTCGATCCTTGCGTTCCTGTGCCTCGCCTTCGCCGTCGCCTTCCTGCTCCAAGCGGTGATGAGCATCCCCCTCGCGCAGGGCGTCCTCGCCTTCGCGCCCGGTGGTGTTGCGGAAATGAGCCTCGTGGCGATCGCGCTGCACGCCGATGCAGCTTTCGTCGCGCTGCACCACGTGATTCGGATTTCCGTGGTGATGGCTTTCGCGCCGCTTGTCTTCAAGCTCTTGAAGCGCGGCACGTAAAACGGCAGTTGCTGGTGAGACGATCGGGGTCTTGTCCCCTGCAAGGGCGGGCATGCGGTCCGCACCCTAAAGGCAACCGCGCGTTGTCCCGCGCAGGATGAGTTCGCCGGTGAACTTGACCTGCTCCGGGCGCGGGGCACTCGCTTCGATGTTTTCCAGCAGAATTCGAACCGCTTCCGGCACCATTGTTTCCGGCGGCTGGGTCACTGTCGTCAGAGAATAGGACGGCCAGGCGGCCATGGGGGCGTTGTCATAGCCGATTACGGCAACATCCCGCGGCACGGCCAGGCCAAGCTCATGACGCAAGACGTCCAGGGCGGCGACGGCCATGTGGTCGTTCGCGCAAAACAGCGCATCGGGAAAAGGCGGGGTGGCAAACAGGCGACGCGTGGCCGCGCAGGCCTCCTCGCGATCATAGTGCCCGACATCCTCGCGGTAGAGCGTCCGGCCGTGGTCGGACAGGATCCGGGTGAAGCCCATGCGGCGGTCCCGGTCGGTGGAACTGCCCGGCCAGCCTGCGAGATAGGCAATGCGCTCATGCCCGCAGCACAGCAGGAACCGGGCAACCTTCTCGCCGCCGTCGACATTGTCCGAGCTCACCGCAGACAGCGTTTTGTCGTCGAGCGTCCGGTTGAACAGGACGACGGGAATTCCGCTTGATGCGCATTTCGCCGCGAACTCCGAAGACAGTCCGGCGGACACCATGATCAGTCCGTCAACCTGGTATTCCAGCAACTCCCCCAGAACGGCATCCATCTTGTCGGACGACTGATGGGTGAAGAACATGAGCGCGTGAAAGCCGTTTTGCTGCAGCTCGCGCGAGAGCTTTTCCAGGACGTTCGGATAATAGAGGTTGTCGAGATAGGCGACCACGATCCCGACGATGCCCGAACGCCGGGTAATGAGGGAGCGGGCAATCTTGTTCGGCCGGTAGCCAAGGGCGCGGGCGGCTTCGAGTACCTTTGCCCGGGTTTCCACCGAGACACTGGCACCGGGCGTGAAGGTGCGGCTGACCGCCGATTGGCTGACTCCGGCCTCGCGGGCGACGTCGAGAGAGGTTACGCTTGCCATCGCTCTATCCGGCCGTCCAGCCACCGTCGATCATGACCGAGGACCCGGTGATGAGCGCGGCGGAATCCGATGCCAGGAAGACCACGGCCCCGGTGACGTCGGTGACCTCCCCGACCCGGCCGAGATGGATTTTGGAGCGGATCCAGTCCATGCGATCCGGATCCTGCATCGTCGTCGCCGTCAGCGCGGTCGCGACGAATGTGGGGCAGATCGTGTTCACGCGGATGGCGTGCTTGCCGAGCTCGATCGCCATGGCCTTGGTCAGACCTTCCAGCGCATGTTTCGATGCGGCGTAGACCGTTCGGTCGACACCGCCGACGTGGCCCATCTGGCTCGACGTCTGGATAATCGACCCCCCGCGTCCTTCTGCGATCATGCCGCGCGCGACCGATTGCGCGATGAAATAGGCGGCCCGCACATTCACCGAGAACACCGCGTCGAAATCATCGGGCGTTGCGTCCAGAAACGGGCCCGGGCGGTTGATCCCGGCGTTGTTGAACAGGATGTCGAAGGCACCCGCCCGTTCGATCGCTGCAAGGGCGGCCGACAGGTCGGCAACATCCAGCGGCAGGATTTCCGCCTTCCCGCCCGCTTTGCGGATTGCTTCGGCCGCGTCGGTCAGATCATCGCGTGAGCGCGCTGCGAGCACGACATGCGCACCCGCCTCGGCGAGGGCCGCAGCCGATGCCAAGCCGATGCCCCGGCTGGCGCCGGTGACGAGCGCACGCTTGCCGTCCAGACGGAACGAAGGCGGCTTTGGCAGAAAAACGCTCATGTCTTGGATCGTCCTTCCTTTGGCAGGCGGGGTCTGCGACATGCCGGTGCGCGGCATCTATTCGGCCGGCTTTCCATAGCCGACATGTAGCCCACCGTATCGGCGAACCCGGATGTTCGCCTGTTCGGCATGACCGACAAACCCCTCGAGCAGACACAGGCGCGAACAGGTGCGCGCGATATCGGCCGCAGCCTCGTCGCTGGTGATGCGTTGATAGCTATGCGTTTTCAGGAACTTTCCGACCCATAACCCGCCGGTGTACCGCCCGGCTTGCCGTGTGGGCAGCGTATGGTTCGTGCCGATGACCTTGTCGCCGTTTGCGACATTGGTGCGCGGGCCGAGGAACAAGGCGCCGTAACAGGTCATCTTTTCGAGGAACCAGTCGTCCCGGTCGGTCATGACCTGGACATGCTCGAAGGCGAGATCGTCGGCAACGGCGAGCATTTCCTCATAGGTGTCGCAGACGATGACCTGACCGTAATCGGCCCAGCTCCGCCCCGCGGTCTCCGCCGTCGGCAAGATCGCAAGCAGTCGGTCGATTTCCAAAAGCGTGTCTTCCGCTAGGCGGCGCGAATTGGTGATCAGGACCGCAGGCGAATCGTAACCGTGTTCGGCCTGTCCCAGAAGATCAGTGGCGCAAAGCTCGCCATCCACGGTTTCGTCGGCGATGAGCAGCGTTTCCGTCGGACCGGCGAAAAGATCTATGCCGACGCGGCCGAACAACTGCCGTTTGGCTTCAGCCACATAGGCGTTGCCCGGCCCGACAAGCATGTGCACCGGATCGATCGTCTCTGTGCCGAGGGCCAGCGCTCCAACAGCCTGGATGCCGCCGAGCACGTAGATTTCATGGGCTCCGCCGAGGTGCATCGCGGCGATGACTGCGGGATTGGGCGTTCCCTTGAACGGCGGTGTGGCGGCGGCGATGCGCGGCACGCCCGCGACCGAGGCTGTGGCAACCGACATATGCGCGGAGGCGACCATGGGAAATTTTCCGCCGGGCACGTAGCAGCCGACCGATTGCACCGGGATCGTCTTGTGGCCGAGCACGACGCCCGGCATGGTTTCGATCTCGATATCGCGCATGGAGGCGCGTTGCGCCTTCGCAAAGCCGCGCACCTGATCCTGCGCGAAGCGGATGTCCTCCATGTCCCGGGTCGAGACCTGGTTCATCAGGGCCGCGATTTCGGATTCGCTCAGTCGAAATGAGGTCGGAGAGTAGCCATCGAATTTTTCCGAAAGGTCGCGCACTGCTGCGTCGCCTTCCTGTCCGATCCTCGTGAGGATTTCCTCGACGCCGGCGCGAATCCGCACGTCGTCTTGCGACCGTTCGCCGTCGGATCGTCCGTGTTTCAGGTGGGTAATCATGTTTTGCTTCTGACTTGGTGTATTGTGACGCCATAATCATACAATTCTGCATAAACTATCCATGATATCGCTGATAGCCAAGGTCTCTGCGGCAGTTCTGAGGGACCGATGGACGAGAGTTTGCGCGAGCTTGTCGCAACCGATGCCGCACGCAGGCAATCGCCATTGACCGGGTTATCGGCGCGGCCTTAGGATCGCGCACAAATCCTGGTTGTTGATGCTGGAATGGATGATCTGATGATTGAATTCGTTTTTCGCGCAGCGCGCCGTATTGGGACGGTCGCTCCGTGTGTTTCCGCCTTTGTCTTCGCGTTGTTGCTGGGAGCCGCCGGACCGGCGCTTGCGCAAACGGCTGAGAGCGCGCCCTCCGGCGAAACGCCGCAGAACTGGGTCGTGCAATGCGGTGAGGAAACGCCCAAGCGTTGCCGTGCGGTCCAGAACATCGTGATGCAGAAAACCAGCCAGCGTCTCTTGACGGTTGTGGTCGAGCCGCGCGAAGGGGCCCCCAATCACGCACTTGTTCTGGCCTTGCCGCACGGTGTGTTTCTGCCAGCCGGTGCTACCGTCAAGGTCGACGACGGCGCGCCGTCGCCGATGGTGATCCAGACCAGCGACGCGAACGGTGCCTACGCGGGAATGGCGATCAACGACGAATTGCTGGCATCGCTCAAGAAAGGCACCCAGCTGACGGTTGCGTTCAAGACGGCGCAGCGCAAGGACATCGCAGTGCCGGTGACACTGATCGGGTTCACCGCCGCATATACCCAGTTGGGCGGCTAAACCCGCTTCCCGCATTGCTGATCCACGCAAAACAAATCGCCGCCTTCGTGCAAGGCGGCGATTTTCATGTTTACGCTTGCCCTTGATACAAAGCGCGTTACCCGTCCTGTTCCAGCCGAACCAGTTCGCCCCAGTTTCGCATCGACAGCATGTGGCTATAAATCGCCGTCAGCGCGTCGGCGTGCCGCAGTTCGAGGAATGCCTCGTCCGAAAGTGCCGCCAAGCGTTTCTCGTCGACAACGAGGAAATCATTTACCGTCAGGACTTCGCCTGATGCCAGGGTAAAACGCCCCGAGTTCGGCACCAGAAGGTCATGCTCGGAGAGTTTGGCGAGAATCGTCTCGCTCGCCAGAGCCTCCCGCTGGAAGGCGCCGCAGAACTCCAGCGCCTTGCGCGTGATCTCAGCCGGCTCGCCGTCTTCAAACAGCAGGCTGCCCTCGTCTGTTGCGATCTTGTCGCTGTCTGCATCCATGCACAGGACGAATTCGCTCTGGTCCTCGCTTCGTGCCAGCACGAATGGATACCGGCGTACGTAGGAGGGAATGTAGGTGTTCGCCTGCCAGTTGCCGGCTTCGTCTACAAACAGGTTTTTCCCTGTGCGCAGGCCAAGCACGGCCACCGCTGCGGGCGGCGTGGTCCCGGCCGCGAACACGATGGGGTAGTGCCGGGCAGCGGCGGCGAACTCGACGGCATTCAACGGCGCCGCATGGCTGCCCCTGGAAAATGTGTAGTTGGGGGTCAGGTCCACGCGAACGTTCGCGTGACGTTCGGCCCGAATGGCTTCCGGGCGGCTGTAAAACAGCGGCATGCCCGAGGGGGCTGCCTCCGCCGCGCGCGGTGCGGTGCCGTCGGCCTCTGACTTTGTCATACTGGGTCGTCCTTCGCCGGTTGGGACGTTGCGGGAGAGCCGGGCGAATCTCGGACAGACCCGGTCGACTGGCACTTTTTGTACAATTCCTGCCCCATGTTGCCTAGGGTCGGAAGCTGGGTATATGCATACTGTCGGTTGCGATGATGCCGGTGTCGGCGCTCTCGCTTCGCGAAATCCGCACCTGCTGCGAAACCGGGGCCGTCCATGACACAATCAGATGCCGGAGAAAGCTGGGTCAGGGGCACGCATCTGGGCGTCGCGTTGACCGGCGAGGACATTGTTCTCGACGGCGGGGTCTTTCGAGATTGCCGGTTCAATGCGTGCCGCCTGCACTACGACGGAGGGATGTTGCCTGTTCTGACAGGGTGTCATTTCGACGATTGCTCATGGCTGTTTGGCGGGCCCGCCGCCAATACGCTGTCCATTCTGTCGGCGCTGAACCAGGGCGGATTTGATGCCGTCGTCGAGCGCACGGTGGCCGCGATCCGAAGCGGCGCGATCGGCGTGCCTGCGCCGGCGGAACAGCCGGCCGAGCGGGGCCGCCGCAGGGTGATCGATCTCGGGTTCGGCCAGTTTCCGGTGCCAAGGGTGCTGCGTCGCTCAAGGCCTCGCCCCATCGACGGCCCGGACAGCGGCGGTCAGGACACTGAAGGACGGGAAGAATGACAGGACCAATCGATCTCTCGACAGCGACCATGGCGGATTTCGAGGCTTGCAGGGACAAGCCGATCCGGCTTACCTGCGACGGTGAAAGCATGTCGCTTACGATCGCCGAAATCGCGCCGGTCAGCGGACCGGAGCGGGAAGGCGGGGCGTTTTCCGTCGTGTTCAAGGGGCCGGCGGAGCCGGTTGTCGAACAGGCGATCCACCAGATCGAAATCGAGGGCGCCGGCGAGACGGCGCTTTTCATTGTGCCGCTCGGGCCCGACGGCGAGGGCATGCTTTATGAAGCCGTGTTCAACTGAGACGAAAAGTCAGGTGACCTGACTTCCCTGATGCAGTGCACAGTGGCGGCCTTGAGCGCCGGCGCGATGCCATTGCCGCGATGGCGGTCATGCAGAAGCGCGGGCGTTCCATCGCATGAGGTGGTAGACGCCTTTGTCCTCGCGCTTGGTGAAGCCGAGACGCGTGTAGAGGCGCATCGCTGGATTGTTGTGCTCCACGTGGATGCCGACGCCGAGATTGGCGTGCTTGGCCAGCGCCATCACGTCGCGCAGCATCGCCGTGCCATATCCCTCTCCACGGGATTCCGGCATCAGGGCGATGTCGATGATGCGGATCTCCGACGGCCATCGTTCCAGATACAGCCGGCCGATGGCGATGCCGTCGCGTTCCACGACCAGCCAGTCGGCATCCGGGTAATGCTGCATGTAGTGTGTATGCTGCGCTTGGAACTGCATTTCGAGAAATGCGGCCTTTTCGGCTTCGCTCCACGGCAGTGGCGCGACTTCCTCGCGCCGGGTCGAGGCATAGAGCGCTGCGAGGAACGGCAGGTCGCTCTCGCCGATGCGGCGAAAGGAAAGCCCGCGCCGGGTGGCGCGGGCGAGTCTTGGCAGCTCGTTGCCCGCCGCCTTCGGGATGGTGGCGGTCGGCGTGTCCGTCATGTCAGTCCGTACTGCTCGGTGGGGTAAGGTCGCGCACCACCTGGAAGGGCTTCTGGAAACCGCTTCCCGCAAGTTGGGTCCATCCCGCTTCCCAGGAGGTTGCCTCCAGTGTTGCCTCGGGAAGACAGGCGATGGTGCCGTCTCCGCTGGATCCCTGGAAATAATACAGGCGACCGTCGGCGCTGTAGTTCATGTCGGCCTCGCCGAAGCCCGGGGAGGTGCCGATTTTCTGCCAGCCGCGCCATTGCTGGAAGATGGCGTCGATCTGCTGGTTGGCATGGATCGCCTTGTTCTCGTCCTGTGCGACGAGCACGACGTTCCCGCTCGCATCGAAGGCTGCCGTCAGATTGACCAGTGCCTCGCCGACCATGCCGGGACGGATCCAGGGCGACCAGGTCATCGCGCCCGGCGGGTACTGGCGGATCTGCACGACGTCGGCGTCCTTGCCGATCATGAAGATGTTGAGCGCGCCCTCCCGGTCGAGCACCATGGTGGGCGTTCCGGAGCCGGCGCCGCTGGCGTCATTGTCGATCCGCGTCCATCCGGTCCATTTTTCGGGTGTGAGGGTCAGTGTCTCGGTCTGCTGATTGACGAAGACCTTGCGGCTGTTCGGATCGCTTTCGACCCCGACGAGGAGGATCCGCCCGTCGGAATTCGAGGCAGCGCCGATGGAGGCCATTTTCTCTGGCCCGAGCTGTTGCCAGTCGCCCCAGACATTGGCGGGCGGTTGCGCCACGGGCACCGTGATGGTGATCGGCTCGCTCGCCCCCGGAGGCGTGATCTCGATCGTTTCCTCGACGACCCTGTCGGGGTTCTGCTGGATCCACCAGATCTCGCCGGTATTTGCCAGTGCGAACACCGAGATCCGGCCGCTCGCGTCTCCGATGAGCGCGATCTCGTGGATCTCGGACACGCCGGTGGGCATGCCGAGCGAGACCGGCGCATTCCAGCTCTGGTCCGGCCCGGCGCCGTCGCCGGCCTCGTCGATGAAATCGATGCCGGAATGGTCGGATTTTTCCGCGGCGAGCGCCACGCGGCCGTCCGCCGTGAGGCCGCTGCCCAGCGTTGCATAGGTATCGTCGTTGATCGCGGTCCATCCGTTCGACCACGGACCGTTGGGCGAGACCTGTGCGCGCCACGCCAATTTGTTGCCGATGCTGGAATCGATGCCGATCACCATGAGCCGCGACAGCTCGGCGAAGGGCGTCTCGCTGCGCTCGTCGCCGGGCAGGGTGGCGCCATCTTCCAGTTCGATTTCGGTTCTCAGTGCTTCGGTCATGGCCGCGCTCCTGTGAGAAAACATCTGAAATGACGTCGCAACCTCAGCTGCGCGACGGATAAAGCCCCTGCAAGGCGATGATGAAATTCATCGTCAGATAGGGCTGCATGTTGTTGTGCGCTTGCGACCCGCCGGCCGACGGCAACATTTGCTCTGCCATTGTGCTGTTGGGCTGGTTCAGGGAATAGGCATTGCCGCTGTCGGAAAACGCATATGACGTGGTGCTGGTCGGCGTGGTGATATCAGCGGGGTCGGTATTCACGGCGCGAAGCGTGTGATTGTGGTTGGGCATCTGCGCCTCGGTGAGCGTCACCGTCTCGACGCCACCACGTTGGCCGAGCCGCCGCGAGGTCAGACCGGGACCGCGGCCGGGATGCATCGGCGCCCGCCCTTCCAGGTTCGGCAGCGCCGTGGTCGAGCGCCCGTCGCCGCCATAGGTGGTGCCGATCAGGGAAAACAGCGCCGTGTTCTGCGAGACGGGGAGCAACTGGCCATTGCAGAAGGCCCAGCTGCGGGGCGCGAAATTGCCGGCGAAAATGCGAACCTCGGCAATGAACGGTTCGGACATGGGATTGCCTCCTTCAGTGCCGGCTCGGATAAATACCGAAGAGCGCGATGATGAAGTGAACACACAGGAACGGCATCAGGTTCGTGTGCGACCGGCTGCCGCCGGTGTGGGTGATCGCGTTGGAGCTCATGTTGCTGTTCGCGGTCCCGTCGAAATAGATATCGACCGCTGTCGACGTTGCCGTAACGTTGCCGGCGGGACTGCTCTCCGTTCCGATCGCTGTATCTGCGCGAGCGGGATGTCCGTGACTCGGTATTTGGTTGACGGTAAGAGTGACCTTTTCCGAGCCAGCCTTGGCGCCGAGCCGGCGTTCCGACAGGCCGGGTCCGTGCCCGGCGTGGATCGGCAGGCGACCGCGCATGTCCGGCAGGCCGAAGGTCGTGCGGCCGTCGCCGCCATAGATCGTGCCGAGCAGGGAAAACAGCGCGTCGTTCTGGCTGACCGCGAGCAATTGCCCGTCGCAAAACGCCCAGCCGCGCGGGGCGAAATTGCCCGCGAACATCCGGATTTCACCGACAAAAGGTTCGGACATGCGTGTGGCCCTCCCAAGCCTTTCGAAAAGTCAGTGCGGATTTGTCGGGTTGCGTCAGTTGCGCGAGGGGAACAGGCCCTGGATCGCGATGCAGAAGTTTACCGCGATGTAGGGCTGCATGTTCTCATGCGCTTGACTGCCTCCCACGTTGGTGACCGTGCCCGCGCGCAGCGTCACGCTCGACGCGCTGAAATCCGCGTAGCCACCCGGGAAACCGGCGAAGATATGTCCCGTCGGTGAAGCTTGCATACCCGAGGCCGAGTCGGCCTGCACGAAGTGATCGTGCTGCGGCAGTTCGTTGACGGCGAGCGTGTGCGTTTCCTCGCCGCTCTTCTGGCCTTCGGTATGAAACTGTCCGCCATTCGAGCGCCCGACATGGATCGGGGTGCGGCCGCGCAGGTCGGGAAGGGCGAAACTCGTGCGCCCGTCGCCCCCATAGGTCGTGCCGAGCAGCGAATAGAGCGACTGGTTCTGGTTGATCGGCAGGATTTGCCCGTCGCAGAATGCCCAGCCGCGCGGGGCGAAATTGAACCCCATCATCCGGATCTCGGCGAGGAATGGTTCAGACATTGGACCCCCGAAATATGCGCATGAGTGTAAGTGGCATCATTTCAACTGTCGGTATCATGCACGAAAAACTGCTGATTGAAAGAGGCAAATCGAGAATCATGTTATCCGGGTATTTATCTATTTCCTGGTGTTTTTTTGAATCACGCAATCTTTTGCAGCGCGGCACTGCCGGCTTTCCGGAGATCCGGCGGGAGGCCACGTCACGTGAGGCGCCGGCCGGCGCGCTCTTGCGAGAAACGCCTGCGTGCCGGCGAAACCTCAAGACGGTTTTACATCGCCATGCAGGCCGCGCATAAGGCAGGCGCAGGGGTGTTCTGGCCCCTCGATCAGTTCGGGCAGCTTGAGACAAAGGTGACGGATCCGCTCGTCGAAATCACCGCGTCGATCGTGTTGCCGACCGTATTGTTTGCGGTCAGGTGGTTTTCGATCGCCACTTCCGTGGCCGCGCCGCCACCACCGTTGTTGATCTGCAGGTTGCCGTTGTTCCGCGCTCTCACGCGGATCCCGTCCACGTAGTTGCCGTTGGCGGTCACCTCGTTGCCGGAGATCGTGGCGCAGACCGTCGGCGTAGCTCCGGATTGGGCGCCTGAATCGACCTGGATGCCGCGCTCGAACGCGCCGCTGGAGAGATTGTCGGTGATTATGTTGTTCTGAATCAAAACGCTCAGCTGATGACTGCTCCCGACGCCTACGCCTGCTGTAACGCCGATGCCGTTGCGATCGTGGTCGTAAATTTTGTTGTTGGTAATCCTGTAGATGGACGACCCGCCCCCGGCGGCATCCACGTCGATCGCCGTGAAGGCCGTACCGCTACCGACGCTTCCGATCGATCCGATGGTGTTGTCGGAGATCGTCATGTCGACCGTTCCGGAAAACACGCCGCCGCCATTAACGCTGCCGACGTCGATGGCGTTGTTGAGCGAGCCGAGCGTCGCCAGGTTGTTGTTCGAGATGGTGATATTGAAGTCGCCGGAACTCTGTGTGTCGGCACGGACGCCGATGCCGCCGTTGCCGGCGATGCCGGAATGCTTGGTGAAGGTGTTGGTGTCGATCGTCAGTCCGAAATCGGCGGTGCCGGCCGAAACGAGCTGGATGTGCGCCCCGACGGCCGCGGTGAACGTATTGTTGTTGATCGATCCGTTCACGCTGCCGCCCTCCGCGACAATCGTGATGCCGTTGTCGCCGATCGCGGCATTCGCGCCATCGCCGGTCGTCACGGTTGCGCCTGTCATCGTCAGGGTCAGCGTGCCGCTGGTCCCGTCGTTGTCGATATTGATGGAATCTTCGATACCGCCAAGATAAGTGCCACCGGCGATCCCGACGGTTCCCGTCAGGTTGTTGACATAGAACACGCCTTCGTCCGGACCCTTGTCGTCGCCATGCGCGCCGGTGAAATCGACATTGTTCATCGTCATGCCGTCCACGCCGAAGCCGCGCAGGCCGAAGTTCGTCGTGTTTTGCACCTGCAGGTTGGCGATGCGCACGTCGGAGACATTTTCCAGATAGATCGCCGCGCCCTGGCCACTGGCCGTGGGGGTCTCGTCCGCCATGTTCGCGCCGGTGATGTTCTGGATCAGGCCGCCGGAGCCGTCGGTCGAGCCCGTGCCGGTGATCGAGAAGAAGCCGGTCGAGCCGGTGTTGCGCAGGTTGATCGCGTTCGAAGCGCCATTCGTCGAGACCGACTGGAAGGTGACGCCGTCTGCACCCAGCGTTGTTCCCTCGATTTGCACGGCCCGGCCGGTCGTGGTGGTGACCGAGTTGGGGTTGCCCGTACCCTGAACGGTCACCGTCCCGCTGCTGCTGGCAAGGAAGCCCGCGCCGCTCGTCGTGTCGATGTCGAGCCCGCCACCGATGAAATTGATCGCCGTCCCGTTATTGTTTGTCAGACTGACGGCGGTGTTCGTACCCGTGCTGAGCGTCTTCGTGCCGCCCGAGAAATTGATCGTGCCGTTATTGTTCGCCGTGACCTGGATACCGCCTGCCGCGCCGGTCGCGCTCAGATTGCCCGAGAAGGTTACGGTTCCGGCGCTGCGCCCGGAAATCTCGATGAGATCATTCGCAGTGGTCTTGGTGACGGTCGCGGCAATCGTCACATTGGCAGAACCACCGTTGATATCCACGGCGATGCCGGCCGGATCATTGGTCGCGCCGATCGATCCGCCGCTGATCGTCACGGCACTGTGGGCGTTGGCGATTTCCACGCCATCACCGCCCGTCCCGTCGATGTCGACGGTGTCGAACGTCACGGCGCCATTTGCGCCGCTGAGAAGGATGCCGGCACCCGCCGCGCCGTCGATCGTCGCGGACGTGAAGTTGAACGTCGACGTGGAAAAGCCGGAAATCACGATGCCGTTGCCGGCGGTCGACGTGTTGGCCACGCTCACCGCGCCCCCGTTGAAGGCCCCGCCATCGACATCGAACAGCCTGACGGCGTCGCCCGAGACCGTGCTCGAAGCAGCGAGCGTGTCGAAGGACACGCCGGTGCCGCCGATGGTGACGTCGTTCATCCGCAGGATCTGGCCCGTCGCCGTGTTGATCTCCTGCGTGCCGCTGCTTGCGACATTCAACGTCAGCGCGCCGCCGCCCGTGGCATTGGCATCGAAGCCGGTGCCCGCACTCGTGTCGATGTCCAGCCCGCCGGTGAAGGCGAGGCTGGTGGTGTCGCTCGCCGTCGCCACGACCTCGACGCCACCGCCCGCGGATCCGGCATTGTTGATGGTCGTCGTGCCGAAGCTGAAGTCGCCGCTGGAATTGACGATCTGCACACCGGAGTCACTGGAGCCGGTGATGTTGAGCGTGCCGATGGTCAGGGCGCTGTTGCCCGCGCCGCCGACCGCGTCGCCCGCGTCGATGAACACGCCCGATCCGAACCCGTTGGCGCCATTCGCACTCGTCGAACTCACCGAGGAGAAGCTGAGGTTCATCGTCAGCGGATCGAGGAACAGCGCGCTGCCGTTGGTCGTGTCGACCGTGCCCGAGCCGCCGCCCGTCATGGTGAAGTCGGTGTTCAGTCCGTTCGTCTTGGTGTCGACCAGGAGGCCGGTGCCATTGCTGTTGTAGATGTTGAGCGTGGCGAAATCGATCGCGCCCGTGGTGTCGGCGAAGCCGACGCCATCGCCCTCGACGCGCGCGCCGGTCCCCTGGCCCACGTTCAGCGTGCCGGCGGAGACTGTAGCGCCGGCGCCATCGCTGTCGAAGTCCACCTTCTCGAAGAAGATGCCGCCACCCGTGCCGTTGCCGATCACGGTGTTGCCGGCGAAGGCGCGCACCTGCACGGAGTTCTGCTCCGTCGAGATGTTCTTGCCTATGATCGAGACGGTCGAAGCGCCCGTCGCGGCGCTCTCGAAGGTGGTGTTCGAGATCGAAAGTTGAAGTTTGTTGGCCGATGTGGGCCCCAAATCGTCGACGTCCAGTGCCTGGCCGGTGGATCGGATGACATTCGTGCCGGTCATGTTGACCGTCAGATCACCGGGGCCAATGCCAGCAATGAAAATACCGGCTCCAGCGACATCGCTCGTGTCGCCGCTGCCGCCGGACCCCATGGTGATGTCCGTCAGGGTGACCGTGTTGGAAACCCCGTTCGAGTTCACGATATGGATGCCTGCACCGGCCACGTCATTGCCGGTGCCGGTGTTCGACGAACCGATGATCAGCCCGGACAGCGAGGCATCCGCGTCCTGGAGGAAGACGGCTTCCGCATCGGTGTCATCGACCCGATTGATGCCGGTCGAGGTGACCGAGAGAGATCCGCCGCCGCTGCCGAGGAAGCTGATTGAGCCGTCCAGGTCGAGATCGGAGAACTCGACGTTGCTCGCCCCGCCCGTCGTCGCGATGTCGATCGATCGCGCGGAAGAACTGACGTCGATCTGGCTGGAGCGGATGCGGGCCGTCGCACTGGCCGCATAGGACGCGGAGATGCCGTCACCCGAACCGGTGTTGCGAATGGTGGTGTTCTGGATCGTCGAGGACCCGGAGAGTGTCACGGTGCCGTTCGCGGAATCGGATGTCAGGATGGCGCGGACGTCGTCGAGAGTGCCGCCGGTCGCCGTCACTTGCGTACTGGAGGCGATGCCGGTGAGCTTCAGACTGGCCGGTGCGCCCGAGCCGCTGAGGCCGAGCGTCGCAAGGTCCACCGTCTCGCCATTGACCATGGACACCAGCACCTGGTCGTCCG
This sequence comes from Stappia sp. ES.058, assembly GCF_900105595.1. Classification (GTDB taxonomy): domain Bacteria; phylum Pseudomonadota; class Alphaproteobacteria; order Rhizobiales; family Stappiaceae; genus Stappia. The sequence goes on from NZ_LT629784.1 coordinate 4,480,249, forward strand.
CGAGCGTGAATGTTCCGTCGTCCTGCGCCGCCACGTTGATCACGTCGCGCGTGTCGTCGTCGTTGTTGTCGACGAGGATGATCGCGTCGGCGCCGGAGGCTTCCGCGCCCGTGATCGTGCCCGGTGTCACGAAGGTGCCGTTGCCCGCGCCCGTGCTGCCGTTGCTGCCCACGACATAGTAGGACGGTCCGGCGAGGTTCGAGGTGTTGGTGGTGCCGAGCACCGTGCCGAAGGCCACGTCCTCGAGATCGTATTCGCCGGTCGAGCCCATGCCCGTCGTCACCACGGCAAAGCCGGTCGTGTCGATGGTGCTTTCCGTGCCCGGATTGGTGCCGTCGCCGTCGCCGTACTGGAAGCGCACGCCGTTTGCGATATTCGCGTTGGTCAGGTCGATGCCGGTTTGCACGCCCTGGATCGTGCCCGATCCCGTCGTCACGACGTCCTTGGAGTTGTCGTAACTCGTGAGATCGATACCCGTGGACCCGGTCTGGCTGGTGCCGGTGATATCGAGCGTTGCGAAGGTTGCCTGACCGTCGAAGGTGCCGCCAGAAAGATTGAGTCCGGTTCCAGCGCCAAGCCCCGTGATATCGACATTCCCGAAAGTCATGTCGCCGTTGGTGCCGGTGGCGCGGATGCCGTTGCCGCCGGTGCCCATGGCGATGGTCATGTCGCCGGTTGTCAGGGTTCCGGCGTTGCCGATCAGCAGCAGGCCCTCGTCGCTCGTGACCGAGATGTTGACCGTGCCGAAGCTCATGTCCGACGACACGTTGGTCAGCGAGAAGGCCGAGCCGGCAGAGCCTGAGACCGTGGTCGTGCCTGTGACGGTGAAGTCGCCGCCCGTGATGGTGTTGAGGCCGATACCGACGGGGCCGACATTCGTGCCCGTGATCGAGGTGAAATTCACCCCGCCTGCACCGAAGCCGATACTGCCGAAACTTATGGTCTGGGCATTGTCGACCGCAAGCGAACCGGTTCCGACCGACAGCGTACCGCCGATCTGCACGAGCATGCCGAAGCCGCCATCCGTCACCACATCGATATCGGCGAAATTGATGTCCACGTTCTGGCCGTTGTTGTCGATGGCAACGCCGGAGAAACCGAGGGCGGTTGTCAGGCCGAGATCGACGGTGCCGGTAAACGATATCGAATGGGCGCCCGTTGCACCGGAGGAGGAGATGCCGCCCGTGCCCGGGCCATCGGCGACCACCGTTCCCGCATGGGTGAAGCTTCCGCCCGTGCGGTTGTTGATGCTTACCGCGGAACCGCTGGTCGTGGTGATCGAGCTGTCGGCATCGAAGGTGAAGACCGCGTCGCCGCCGTCGATCGCCAGCGTGTTGCCGCCGGCGATGTCGACATTCGTCGCGGTCACCGTGCCGGACGCATCGGTGAACGAGATGCCGTTTGCCGCACCGGTGATCGAGATGTCGGACAGCGTGGTGGTGCCGGTCGTATTGGTGAGCGTGATCGCCGTTCCGGTCGCGCCGGTCGAGGTGATGTTCGTCAGCGTCGAGCCGGCCGCGTTCAGCAGGATGTCGCCGGCGTTCCCGGAGAAGTCGACGTCGTTGATCGTGGTGTTGGTCGAGGGCGTGATCTCGATGCCGACGGTTGCGAAATTCGACACGTTCGACCGCTCGATCACGCTGCCTGTCGCACCGGCGCCGCCGTCGTTGATGCCGCGTGCGGCGGTGCCATTGCCCTCGAAATCGATACCGGAGATGCGGATGCCGTCGCCGCCGAGCGTGACGACGTCATTGCCGGCCGAGGTCGTCAGCGTCGCCGCGCCGCCTCCGGTCGGGTCGGCGATGGTCAGCCCGGCGGCGAACAGCTGGATCGTCGGCGGAACGGTCAGGCTGACTTGCACCGACTGGCTGCCGCCCGCGCCGTCGCCGAAGGAAAGCAGTTGCTGGCTGGCGGCGAGATTGAGCGTGTCGTCGGCGTTTGTACCGGCAGCGGTGATCGCCGATCCGTTGTCGATCAGCACGATGATGTCGCCGGCGCCTGCGGCCGCCTCGGCGGCGGCCAGCGTCATCGGATTGGTAGCGCTCGAGCCGGACCCGTCGCCGCCGCCGGTCGCGCCGTCGGAATCGACGAAATAGATCGTGCCGATGCCGAAACCCGCGCCCGGGCTTCCCGCGAATTCGACGTCCTGGAAATTGTAGGTGCCGGCCACGGGCGCATTTGTGGCGTCGATGGCGGTTGTCGCGGAGATCGTCGATCCCTGGTCGGTCGCGCCTTCGCCGTCGCCGAAAATGAATGCGGCGTTGCTCGCGGCATTGACGAAGACGCCGGTCTGGACACCGGCAATGGCGGCGTCCTCGCCGTCAGCCGCTGCATCTCCGAGCCGCACCGTGCTGCCGCCCGTCGTGCCGCGCAGATCGACGCCGATGGTGTTGGCGGACCCGTTGCCGGTCACGTCGAAGTCGTTGGCTGTGACGGCGGCGTTCAGTGTCGCGCCGTTCAGCTCGATGCCTGTCGTCTCTTCCGAATTGAGCGCGATGTCGAGATCGTTGAAGGAGATCGTCCCGTCGATCGTGCCGGAAATGTCGACGCCGGCGCTGTGCGCCTCCCGGGCGGTGCCAACGACAGGGCCGGTGAACGGGTAGAGGGCCGCGCGTGGATTGACGATGGCGACCTGGTTGAAGGCGATCGCGCCGCTGGTGTCGGCGATGCGGATCGCGTCCTCCACCGTGTCGGTGATCGTGACGGTTCCCGTGGAGGTGAAGGTGCCGCTGTTGCCGGCCAGGTTGATGCCGACGGCCGAGCCACCGGTCGTATAGGCTCTGCCTGCGAGCGCGGAGCCGCTCTCGGTGCCGATGGTGATGTCGCCAAACGTGAAATTGCCCGAGGACGTGACAACCGATAGCCCGAAGATTCCCGAATCCCGGAAGTAGCCGGAGCCTCCAAAGTCCTGTGCCTGCTCGCCGTAGGTGATGTTGGTGGCGCCGGTGACCGTGAACGATCCGGCATAGTTGGATGCCCGGAAACCGCCGAGGCCAGCGTTCTCGTTATCCAGGGTCATGCTGGACAGTGAGATCGAGCCGTCGAGCTCGCCGGTCGTGCTTTCGAGCTGCACCCTGCCGGCATCGATGCTGCCGCCGGCGATATTGAGGGTCAGACCACCGTTGTCGCCGCTTGCCGACAGTCCGGTGTTAACGGTGTTGACCGTGTAGTCGCTGAAACTGATGCTGCCGCTGTTCTCGGCGCTGAAGGAGAGACCGTTGCGGTTTGCCAGGCCCGGCGTTCCCGACGCGAAGGTGCCGCCATTGACGGTCTGGATGCCGGCGGTTCCGAGATCCGCATCGAAGGTGACGCCTTCGAAGAAGACACCGTTGTTGAAGAAAGTCGGATCGAAGGACGTGGCACTGCCCAGCAGCGTGTTGTTCGCGAAATTGGTGACGGTCGCCAGCCGGTTGGCGGCGAGCACCTGGACCGCCGCATCCTCGGTCGCGAATGTGGAGTTGGACACGGAGACGACGGCGCTGTCATCTCCATCGGTCTCCACCAAGATGCCCTGTTCGACGATCCCGACGTTTCCGGAGGATGCGTCGTGGGTGATCGTCAGCCCGTCCACGGCAAGCTCGAACGCGCGTGTCGCCGCGCCGTCGTTCTGGATGAGCTCGACACTATTGAAGGCGCTGCCGGAGGCAACCGTCGCCAGTGTGCCGCCGTTGACGGCGAGCGATCCGTCGAGATCGCGAAGGGCCACCGAGCCCATGTTCGAATTGTTGGTGTCGATCGAGTCGAACGTCGCCTGCACGTTGAGGCCGGTGAGCGACAGCGCCATGGCGCCGGTCGTCGTGATCGTCTCGCTGGCGAAGTTGCTGACCCTGAGCGTGCCGCCGCCCGTTCCGTCGAGGCCCGTCTGGCCCGACGTCGTGATCCGCAGGCCGCCGTCGAAGGCAAGGGTGGACGTGGTCCCGTTGTTGTCGAAGGAAACACCCGCGCCGCCGCCAAGCGCCGTGGTCTGGCCGAGGGACACCTGACCGCCGAAGGTCACATCGCTCGCGGCGGTCGCCCCCGTGATGGAAATGCCGCTCGCGCTGCCTCCGTTCGACGCAATGCTGCCGAAGTGGGTGAAGCTGCCGCCGATGCGGTTCGTGATCGAAACCGCCGTGCCGGAGGTGTTGGTGATCGAGCTCGAGGCATTGAAGGAAACGGCCGCGTCTCCGCCGGTCACCGACAGCGCGTTGGCGCCTGTGATGTCGACGTTGTTGCCGGTCACGGTGCCGCTTGCACCGTTCAGCGACAGGCCGGTGCCCGTCGTATTGGTGATGTCGACGTTGGTCAGCGTCACCGCGCCGGTCGTGTTCGTCAGTTCGATGCCGTTGACCGGCGTGTCGGTGCCGGTCCCGATGGTCACGCCCTCGATGGTCAGGCCGGCGACGCCGGAGCCGGACAGGGCCGTGCCCAACGTGCTGCCAAGCGTGATGTTGCGGATGGTGTTGCCGTTGGCGACGGCGATCGTGCTGACAGCGCCGGAGGAATTTGTCAGCGTTGCGGCGCCGTTGCCCGTCGGATCGGTGATCGCGGTTGTGCCGGCGGGAAGGTTGGTTCCGGTGATGTTGGCGGCGATGATCAGGCCGGCGGTGGTAAAGGTTCGCCCGCCGCCGAAGGTGTCTATGGTCTGATTGTCGGCGAGCGCGAAGGTCAGGCCGGAGGTGTCGATCGCCGATCCGTCGTTGATCAGGATGAAGTTCACGGTTCCGAGGCCCGCGGCATCGGCGATCGCCGTTGCGATCGAGGCGCGGTTCGTCGTGGACGAGCCGTCGCCGGAGCCGGTCGCGGTGGCGGCAACGAAATAGTTCGGCGCGCCGGAGGTCGTGAAATTGAAGGCGCCCGTGAAACCGGTGGTGCCGAAAGCGTAGGAGCCGTTTGCTGCGTTCACGCCGACGCCGTCGAGCGCGTAGGTCAGCCCGCCGATGTCGCCGCCGCCCCAGGTGAACACCGCATCGGGCGCGGCGAGCGCGTTTCCGTTCGTGCCGAGCACGAGGCCGACATCCACATTGGTGATCGTGCCGCCGTTGGTGACGGCGATGGTGCGCCCGTTCTGCGTGCCGGAGAGATCGACGCCCGCGCTGCCGGCAACGCCGGTGCCGGTGATGTCGAGGCTCTGCATGGTGAGGGTGGCGTCGGCGCCGGCCATGTTCAGGCCCGTGCCGCCGCCAAGGCCCGTGACGTCCACATCACCGAAGGTCAAGGTGGCGTTGTTGGTGTTGCTGAGGTCGATGCCGTCGCTGGTCGCACCCGCGCCGAGGCCGTTCAGCGTTGTCGTGCCCGAAAAGCCGAAGGTGCCGCCGCCGGTCACGGCGATGGCATCGTCGCCGGTGTTGGTCGCGGTGAAGCCGGTGACGTTGATGATGCCGGTGTTGTTGGTGAACGTCAAAGCATCGCCGGAGACATTGCTGACGTTGATGTTCGACAGCGTGGTCGTGCCGGTGTTGTTGGCGATCGACAGGCCGTTGGTGCCGCCGTTGATCGTGATGTTGCTGATCGTTGCCGACTGGTTGTTCAGGAACAGCGATGTGCCGGTGATGCCGGAGAAGGAAATGTCGCTGACGCTGGCGTTCACCGCGCCCGTGACGCGGATGCCGTCGGTCGCGTTCTGGATGGAGAGATCCGTCAGCGTGAAGTTCGAGACGGCGTTGCCGCCGATCACCGTTGTGCCGCCCTGGATGGTCAGGTCGCGAATGGTCACGCCGTCGGCAAGCGTCACTGTCGTGACGCCGGGGTCGCCGTCGATGGTGCCGTTGGTGCCCGACAGCAGGAAATTCGTCGTGGAACCGTCGGCGAGCTGGACCAGGATGCTCTCGCCACCGCCGATCAGGGTCTGACCGGACTGCAGCGTGATGCCGGCGGTGGTGATCGGTCCGCCGCCGCCAAGCGCGACGACAATGCCGCCAACGCCAGCATTGGCGACAGCGGTGGCAAGCGCGGTCGGATCCGCGAAATCGCCAGTGCCGCCACCCGCCTGATCCGCGTAGTAAACGCCACCGTAGGCAACGCCCGTCGCCGGATTGATCACGCGAACGCCGTTGACGGCGGTCGTGCTGCTTTGCGTGCCGACGCGGATGCCCTTGTCGCGGCGCACGCCCTCATTCATGCGCTGCTGGATCGCGGACAGTCGGCTTTCGCCATTCGCGTCCGTTGATTGCGCCCCGGCAAACAGCGGAATGCGCAGGCGTGCGGAGGCGATGGCGTCGAACTCGTCGTCCTTGTCGTAGACGAGTTCCGCGCCCAGCGTGAAACGCGATCCGGCAAGGCTGAGGACATCGTTGATCTGATATTCGAGACCGAGCCGCCCGCCGGCCTCGGTGTCATAACCGCTGCGGTCGTAGATGTAACCGCCGGCGTAGGCGCGCAATCGCTGATTGTCGGCGAAGGGCGAATCGAACATCGCGCCGATCTCGCCGGTCAGGCCGTAGAGCAGCCCTTCCTTGCGATCCGTGCGCGAGCGGTTCTCGACCAGCTGGTTGGCGACGATGCTGACGCCGTCGCCGGTAACGATCGGAGACAGGGTCGTGCCGCCTCCGATTGGAATATGGGCGTTGACGCGCAGGTCGAAGATCGAGGTGAAGGCTTCCAGACCCAGCGTCGCGCCGGCGAATGTGTTGCCGTTTTCGGTGCGTACCGCATCGACGAAGGCGTTCGCGCCGAGGATCAGGTCCGGTCCGACGATCTCGCGCACGCCCAGGCCGATCGACGTTGAGCCGCGGCTGTTCACCCCATAGTCGAGGCGCATGTCGAGGAAGACGATGCTGTCCGCATCCTGGCCGATCGGCATGAACCCTTCGAGAAAAGCGTTCGTCTCCGGGCCCGCCTGCGCGCCAAGCTCGCCCCATGCGCCCCAGAGGCGCTGGGAATCCTGAGCGACAGCCTGTCCGCCGGCACCCGCCATGATGGCGGCCGCGCAGGAGGACGACAGCAATTCCCGGCCGGAAACACGAAAGCGGCGGGTGGCGGGCGGATTGTACGAAATGACACTCTCCCAAGTGTTCAAACGATGCAATTATTTGGCGAGTTCACTGACGAATGCAGCGTTCAAGATGTTGCCCAATTTCAACAACCGTGGCGCGAAATTCAACTTCTCATTCTGCCCAAGTGTCTCTTCGGTAACGTTTTCGTAAGAGTGTTGCCCGGGCGCTACAGTGCTTTCCGGTAGTTGCGGCTCTTCGCTATTATGCGGGGTCGAGGGGATTTTTTGTTGCCGTCGGCACCGCGATCCGGTTTGCGCGCCCCGACCCGGACGCCCTATAAATCATCGGTGCCACCGGAAATGCGGTTCGCGACCCGGTACACCGGCTCTTGCATATTTATCGGAGGTCTCCGTGATCGCATCTGACACCCGCCCCTCGCTCGTTCCGATGCCGCTTACCCGTGAGGACTTCCTCGCATTCGGAGAGGTGATCGAGGCGGATCATGCGCGCAGCCATCTCATCAACGAGGGGCGCACGCGCCGGTTTCATGCATTGGCCACAAGTGTGCCGGGAGAGGACGGCGAGGCGATTCTCTCGATCTTCCGGGGAACGCCCTGGCCGAGCCCGGTGACGATCCGCATGCTGGAGCGTCACCCGCTCGGATCGCAGGCCTTTGTGCCGATGGAACGCCACCCCTGGCTTTTGGTGGTGGCCGATGCGCCCCGCGCCGACGCATGCCGCTGTTTTCTCGCGCGGGGCGATCAGGGCGTGCAGATCGCGCGCGGCGTGTGGCACCATCCCCTGCTCGTGCTTCAGCCCGCGCAGGATTTTCTCGTGGTCGACCGTGCCGGCGAGGGCAACAATCTGGAAGAGGTTTGGTTTTCCGACGGCGAGGCGGCGACGCTCGCTCCGGTCTGACGATCTCGGATATGACAGTTTTCGGAAATTGACAATCGTTTCCGATGGTGAGGTTTCCGCCTTCTAGAAGATGAGTTTCGGCAGCATCGTTGCGATTGAAGGCAGCAGCCAGATCAGGCCGATGCCGGCGATCTGCAGCGCGATGAACGGCAGCACGCCCTGATAGATCTGTCCCGTCGTGATTTCCTTCGGTGCCGCCCCGCGCAGATAAAACAGCGAGAAGCCGAAGGGTGGCGTCAGGAAGGATGTCTGGAGGTTGATCGCGATCAGCACCGACAGCCACACCGGGTCGTGTCCCATGATGATCAGGACGGGTGCCACCAGCGGCAACAGGATCACTGAAATCTCGACGAAGTCGAGGAAGAAGCCGAGCACGAAGATCAGCGCCATCACAAAGAACAATGCGCCTTGCGGCCCGCCCGGCATGTTGGCGAGAAACTCCTCGACCCGGGTGTCGCCGCCCAGGCCGCGAAACACCAGCGAGAACACGCTGGCGGTCAGGATCGTTGCGAAGATCATCGCGGTCACGGACAGCGTTGAGGTCATCACGGGCTTGAGCACGTCGGCGCGGAACGTGCGCACGAGCGCCTGGATGACAGCGCCGAGGGCGACAAGCACGAGGAGGCTTGCAAGCCCACCGATGATCCAGTCAAGGGCCGTCGCGTCCGTCCGCTGCAGCCGGACGGGATGGACACCCGCCAGCACCGCGAGCAGGGCGAGAGCGACGGCTCCGGCGGTGACCAACTTGATGGATCCGCCCCCCAGGCGTGCGCTTGCCATCAGGAGCGCACCGACGGCCCCGACCGACGCGGCCTCGCCGGGCGTGGCGATGCCGCCGAGGATCGAGCCGAGCACCGCGACGATAAGCAAGACGGGAGGCAGGATTGCGCTCGCCACATCCAGGCGGCTCGGTTTCGTCGCCAGCGATTTCATCGCCGGCGCGGCTTCCGGCGAGAGCCATGCCTTGATCAGCAGATAGACGATGTAGATCCCGACGAGTGTGAGACCTGGCAGAAGGGCGGCGGCGAAGACCTGGCCGACCGAGATCGTATCGATGGTGAATTTGCCCTCGCGAAACTGCGCCTGCTGATAGGCGTTCGACATGACGTCGGAAAGAATGATCAACAAAGTCGACGGCGGGATGATCTGTCCGAGGGTGCCGGAGGTGCAGACAATCCCGCTGGCGAGCTTCGGATCGTAGCCGTTCCTCAGCATCGCCGGCAGCGCGATCAGGCCCATGGCGACCACGGTCGCGCCGACGATGCCGGTGGAGGCGGCCAGCAGCGCGCCGACCAGAACCACGGAAATGCCGAGCCCGCCGCGCACGCTGCCGAACAGGCGCCCGGCGGTTTCCAGCAGGTCTTCCGCGATCCGGCTTTTTTCCAGCACCACGCCCATGAAGACGAAGAGCGGAATGGCGATCAGCACCTGGTTTGTCATCAGCCCGAAGACTCGCTGGGCCAAGGCGCCAAGCAGGCTCATGTCGAACTGGCCCGTGAAATAGCCGAGAAACGCGAAAAGCGTCGCGATCCCGGCAAGCGTGAAGGACACGGGATAGCCGACGAGAATTACGCCGATCAGCGCGGCGAACATCAAGAGGTCGAGCGGCAGGCTCATATTCGTGTCTCGTCTTTGTCGGCGGTGTCGGGAGCGGTCAGCCGCGCGATGTCGCGCAACAGGCAGGCCAGTCCCTGCACGATCAGCAGGAAGCAGAAGGCGGGAATGAGCGATTTGAGCAGGAAGGACGCGGGAATGCCGCCGACCGAGATCGCGCCTTCCAGGACCGACCAGGAATTGCGCACCGACGGCCAGGAGTACCAGGCAAGAACGATCATCGAGGGCAGCAGCAGGAGAAGCGCGCCCGCGGCATCGATGCCGGCGCGGCCGCGCCGCGTCGCCTTGGCATAGAAGATGTCGACCCGCACATGCCCGTCGACCAGCAGCGTGAAGCCTGCGCCCAGCATGAAAAGGACGGCATGCAGATAGAGAACGCCTTCGCTCAGCGAGATGAAGCTGATGCCATAGACGTAGCGCAGCACGACGATGACGAACTGCAGGAGCACCATTGCAAGGGCAAACCATCGAACGCCGGCACCGACGGTGCGGTTGAGGCGGTCGAGCCGGTCGGCAAGACGGTCGAGCACGGGCTGATCCCTTTTCGGCAGGCAGTCTCGAGAGCGGGGAAACGGTGCTGCGGGCCAAGATGGTGGCCCGCAGCGTGTCGTTGACGGATGCGCCCGGAAGCGCGTCGTCTCAGTACTTGTAGTCCATTGCGCGGGCGTTCATCTGCCCGTTGTCGGCATAGGGCATGTAGCCTGCGATGCTTTCGCGGTAGCTCAGGAAGCTCTCGGTGATACGCTGGACCAGTTCGTCATCGTCTTCGCGCAGGTCCGCGATGACTTCGCCGGCGGCGTTGCCCATGGCAATGATCACCTCGTCGGGGAGCTTTTTGACCTGCACACCCTGTTCCGCCACAAGCTTCTCCAGCGCGAGCGCGTGTTTGGTCGTGTATTCGGTCCACACCGGATTGTAGAGAGACTCGCAGGCATAGGCGACGGCCTGCTGCAGATCCGCCGGCAGGGCGTCGAACGCCTCCTGATTGACCGCGCATTCCTCGGCCGAGGAAGGCTCGCCGACCCCAGGCCAATAGTAGTTCTTGGCGACCTGATAGAAGCCGAGCGCGCTGTCGGTCCAGGGTCCGATGAACTCGCCCGCGTCGAGTGCGCCGGACTGCAGTGCCTGGAACATGTCGCGTCCGCCCATGGCCTGCACGGCCATGCCGAGCTTCGAGCACATCTCCGACGCCAGACCCGTGGTGCGGAAACGCAGGCCCTTGAGGTCTTCTGCGGACGTGATCTCGTTGCGGAACCAGCCGGCCCACTGCGGACCGGAATTGCCGCAAAGGAAGGGCTTCAGGCCGAAGCGGCCGTACATCTCGTCATAGAGCGCCTGGCCGCCGCCGTGGGCGAGCCAGCCGAACTGCTCGTCCGCGCGCAGGCCGAAGGGCTGCGACCCGAACAGCAGGATGCCCTTGGACTTGGATCCCCAATAGGCCGGAACCGCGTGGTAGAGCTCGGCGGTGCCCTCAGACACGGCATCGAAGACGCCGCTGCCGGGAACGAGTTCGCCGGCGGCGAAGAGCTCGACTTCCAGTCGGCCGCCCGACAGGGCGGTGATGCGGTCGGCGAGGTTCTGGGCGGCCACGCCCGGACCCGGCAGGTTCTTCGGCCAGGCGGTGACCATCTTCCAGCGCATCGTGCCCTGGGCGGTGGCCGGAGCGGCGAGGGTGGTGCCGGCCGCGGTGGCCACGGCGCCGGTGGCGGCGGTCTTCAGAAAATCGCGTCTTTTCATGACAGGCTCTGTCCTCTGGTTGCGATGAAAGGTCGTCTTCTTGTTATCGGGGCGGCACTGCTCCGGGCTGTGCCGTCCCGCAACGGGTCTGCGCCGGTCCTGGTCAGTTGCCCAGAATTCCGGGAAGCCGCAAACCGTTTTCTCTCGCGCAGTCCTGCGCGATCTCGTAGCCGGCGTCGGCGTGACGCATCACCCCTGTCGCCGGGTCGTTCCACAGCACCCGCTCGATGCGCCGGTCGGCGTCCTCGCTGCCGTCGCAGCAGATCACCATGCCCGAATGCTGCGAGAAGCCCATGCCGACGCCGCCGCCGTGATGCAGGCTGACCCAGGTCGCGCCGGACGCGCAGTTGAGGAGCGCGTTGAGCAGCGGCCAGTCGGACACGGCGTCGGAGCCGTCTTTCATGGATTCGGTCTCGCGGTTGGGCGAGGCGACCGAGCCGCTGTCGAGATGGTCGCGGCCGATCACGATCGGCGCCTTGAGCTCGCCGGTGCGGACCATTTCGTTGAAGGCGAGGCCGAGCCTGTGGCGGTCGCCTAGACCGACCCAGCAGATGCGCGCCGGCAGGCCCTGGAAGGAAATCCGCTCGCGCGCCATGTCGAGCCAGCGGTGCAGGTGATGGTCGTCGGGCATCAGCTCGCGCACCTTCTCGTCGGTGCGGTAGATGTCTTCCGGATCGCCCGAAAGCGCGGCCCAGCGGAACGGGCCGACGCCGCGGCAAAACAGCGGGCGGATGTAGGCCGGGACGAAGCCCGGGAAGGCGAAGGCGTTCTCCAGACCTTCTTCGAGCGCCACCTGGCGGATGTTGTTGCCGTAATCGAGCGTGGGCACGCCGGCGTTCCAGAAGGCGACCATGGCTTCGACGTGATCGCGCATCGAGGCGCGTGCGGCCTTTTCGACCGCCTTGGGGTCGCTTTCGCGCTTGGCGGCCCATTCCGCCATCGTCCAGCCCTTCGGCAGATAGCCGTTGATCGGATCGTGCGCCGAGGTCTGGTCGGTGACGATGTCCGGGTGCACGCCGCGCGCGACAAGCTCGGGGAAGACGTCGGCCGCATTGCCCAGAAGGCCGACGGACTTGGCTTCGCCCGCCGCCGTCCAGCGGTCGATCATCTCCAGCGCCTCGTCCAGCGTTTCCGCCTTCTCGTCAAGATAACGGGTGCGCAATCGGAAATCGATGGAGTCGGGGTTGCACTCCACGGCAAGGCAGCAGGCACCGGCCATCGCCGCGGCGAGCGGCTGGGCGCCGCCCATGCCGCCGAGGCCGCCGGTCAGGATCCACTTGCCCTTCAGGTTGTCGTCGAAGTGCTGGCGGCCGGCCTCCACGAAGGTCTCGTAGGTGCCCTGAACGATGCCCTGCGAGCCGATGTAGATCCAGGAGCCGGCGGTCATCTGGCCGTACATCATCAGCCCGGCCTTATCGAGCGTGTTGAAGTGGTCCCAATTGGCCCAATGCGGCACGATGTTGGAATTGGCGATCAAAACGCGCGGGGCATCCTTGTGCGTCTTGAACACGCCGACCGGCTTGCCCGACTGCACCATCAGCGTTTCGTCGGCCTCCAGGTCGCGCAGCGTGGCGACGATCTTGTCGAAATCGTTCCAGGTGCGTGCGGCGCGCCCGATCCCGCCATAGACAACCAACTCGTTCGGCTTTTCCGCCACTTCTGGATCGAGGTTGTTCATCAGCATCCGCAAGGGGGCCTCGGTCAGCCAGGATTTCGCCGTAAGCTCGGTTCCTGTGGCCGCGCGGATGGTGCGGATGTTGTGGCGCGGATTGGTCATTGGGCATCTCCTTTGGGAAGAGCCCCGTCGAGCGCGAGGCGCTCGAGACGGGTCAGAAGCATTGCAAGATGCGGACGCAGCCGCGCCGCGCTGGTCTCGTCGTAGGCGAAGGGTGCGGTCTCGCTCGCCAGGTGAGTCGATTGCGCCAGCTCCATCTGGATGGCATGGACGCCGGCCTCCGGCCGCCCGTAGTGGCGTGTCGTCCAGCCGCCCTTGAACCGGCCGTTCAGGACCGAGCTGTAACCTTCCGCCGCGCCGCAGACCTCGACCGCCGCAGCCTCGATGGCGAGCGCGCAGGAGGTGCCGGAATTCGTGCCGATGTTGAAGTCGGGCAGGATGCCTTCGAACAAAAAGGGGATGTGCGAGCGGATCGAGTGGCAATCGTAGAGGATCGCCACGCCATGAAGCGCCTTCACGCGTGCGATCTGCGCGGCAAGCGCCTCGTGATAGGGCGTGTGAAAGCGCGCCCGGCGTTCGGCGATTTCCGCATCGCCCGGTTCCTCGCCCGCGCGCCAGATCGGGGCTCCGTCGAAATCCGTGATCGGAACCAGCCCGGTGGTGTTCTGTCCGGGATAGAGGCTTGCGTCGTCCGGGCCGCGGTTGGCGTCGATCACATACCGGTGGAAGGTCGCGCGCACCGTGGTCGCGTCGGCGAGAAGCCCGGCATAGAGCGTGTGGATATGCCAGTCGGTGTCCGCAAGTTCCCGGCCGCGCGCATTCAGCCGGGCGAAAATGTCCTCCGGCGCATGGGTGCCGGTGTGCGGCAGCCCGAGAATGACCGGCGAGGTGCCTTCGTGGATTTCAACGGGTGTCATTTGGCGTGTCGTCTCCTGATGGATCTCACAGGCGCGGCAGCATGGCGTCTGGCGTCGCGGCTTTCGCCGCACGGACCAGCCTGTCGCCGGCGACCAGGGTCTCCGCGAGCGCGAGATCTCCGGCCATGTAGCGGTCGTCGGTCAGGCTCGGCACGGCGCTGCGGATTTCCCGGATGGCGCCGGCAAGGGCGGGGCTGGTTGCAAGCGGGGCGCGGAACTCCACGCCCTGTGCCGCCGTCAGGGCCTCGATGCCGATGATGCGGGCGAGATTGTCGGTCATGTCGAGCAGCCGGCGCGCGCCGTGGCAGGCCATCGACACGTGGTCTTCCTGGTTGGCCGAGGTCGGGGTGGAATCAACACTTGCCGGCATTGCCCGCTGCTTGTTTTCCGACATGAGCGCGGCGGCCGTGACTTCCGCGATCATCAGCCCGGAGTTCAGTCCCGGGGTCGGCGTCAGGAAGGCCGGCAAGCCGAAGGACAGCGCCGGATCGACCAGCAACGCGATGCGGCGCTGGGCGATGGCGCCGATTTCGCATACGGCGATGGCGATCTGGTCGGCGGCGAAGGCCACCGGCTCGGCGTGGAAATTGCCGCCGGAAATCACCGAACCGTCGGAGAGCACCAGCGGATTGTCGGTCACCGCATTGGCTTCGCGGCGCAGCGTTTCGCCGGCCTGGCGCAGCAGGTCGAGACAGGCGCCGGCGACCTGCGGCTGGCAGCGGATGCAATAGGGGTCCTGGACGCGCTCGTCGCCGCTGCGGTGGCTTTCGCGGATTTCCGAGCCGTCCATAAGCGCGCGCAGAGCCGTCGCCGCCTCGATCTGACCGGGCTGGCCGCGCAGCTGGTGGATCTCGTTGCGGAAGGGGGCGGCGGAGCCCATCGCGGCATCGGTCGACAGCGCACCCGTGACGAGGCTCGCGGCCGCCGCGCGCCAGGCCTTGAAGAGACCGGCGAGTGCCAGCGCAGTCGACACCTGGGTGCCGTTGATCAGGCCGAGGCCTTCCTTGGGACCGAGCACGACCGGGGACAACCCGGCCTTCGCGAGTGCTTCGCCGCCCGGCAGGCGCTCGCCGCCGACGAAAGCCTCGCCCTCGCCGATCATCACGGCGGCCAGATGGGCGAGCGGCGCCAGATCGCCGGATGCGCCGACCGATCCCTGACCCGGAATGACCGGAATGACGTCGTTTTGCAGCATGGCGTCGAGCAGCGACAGCGTTTCCCAGCGCACGCCGGAAGCGCCCGCGCCGAGCGACAGGAGTTTCGTTGCCATCACCAGACGCACGACGTCGGCGGAAAGCTCCGCGCCGACGCCGCAGCAATGCGACAGGATCAGGTTGCGCTGGAGGGTGGCGACGTCGCCGGGCGCGATGCGCACGCTGGCGAGCTTGCCGAAGCCGGTGTTGACCCCGTAGACGGGCTCGTCGCCGGCCGCAACCTCGGCGATGCGGGCCGCGCTCGCCTCGACCGCAGTCTGGACGGACGCATCCAGCTTCGCCGGTGCGCCGCGATAGATCGCCTCGAGTTCGGCGAGCGTTGCCTTGCCGGGGGTCAGAACATGCGTCATGCCGCGCCTTGCTTGATACGGGAGTGAAGGGGATTGAAGCCGATGCGATAGGTCAGTTCCGCCGGTGTCTCGACGTTCCAGACCGCGAGATCGGCGACCTTGCCGGCCTCCAGCGTGCCGAGGTCATGGGCAAGCCCAAGCGCCTGTGCCGCTTCGCGGGTGATCCCGGCGAGCGCTTCTTCCGGGGTGAGGCGAAACAGCGTCGCGCCCATGTTCAGCGCGAGCAGCAGCGAGCTCATCGGCGAGGAACCGGGGTTGCAGTCGGTCGCCAGCGCGATCGGAACGCCAGCCGCGCGCAGGGCGTCGACCGGCGGAAGCTGCTTTTCGCGCAAGGTGTAGAAGGCGCCGGGCAGGAGCACGGCAACCGTGCCGGTCTGCGCCATGGCGGCAATGCCATCCTGCGAGAGATACTCCAGATGGTCGGCGGAGAGCGCGCCGTGGTCGGCGGCAAGCTTCGCCCCGCCGAGATCGGAGAGCTGTTCGGCATGCAGCTTGACCGGCAGCCCGAGGGCTTTGGCGCGCTCGAATACACGTGCGATCTGCGCCGGCGAAAACGCGATGCCCTCGCAAAACCCGTCGACGGCATCGACCAGGCCCTCGGCATGGGCTGCGTCAAGACCGGGCAGAACCACCTCGTCGATATAGGCGTCGGCGCGGTCCTTGTACTCCGGGGGCACCGCATGGGCGGCGAGATAGGAGGTCACGACGCGCACGTCGCGCTCGCGGCCCAGCCGTCGGGCGGCGCGCAGCATCTTCAATTCGTCGTCGACGCTCAGCCCGTAGCCCGACTTCACCTCGACAGTGGTCGCGCCTTCCGAAATCAGCGCATCGAGGAAGCGCAACGCGCCCGCGACGAGGTCGTCCTCGCTCGCCGCCCGTGTGGCGGTCACCGTGGAGACGATGCCGCCGCCGGCCCTTGCGATCTCCTCGTAGCTCGCGCCCTCAAGTCGCAGCTCGAACTCGCGGGCGCGGTTGCCGCCATGAACGATGTGGGTGTGGCAGTCGATCAGGCCCGGTGTCACGAGGCGTCCACCAAGGGACTCCGTCGGCCATCCGGAAAACTCGCTCGGAAGGTCGGCGCGCGGACCGGTGTAGGCGAAGCGCCCGTCTTTCGAGATCGCGAGCGCGCCGTCCTCGATCAGGCCGTAGGGCGTGCCACCGGGCACCATCGTCGCCAGGCGCGCCTGCTGCAGAACCGTTCCGGACATGCGCCCTCCCTTGTGTGATCCGTCTGAATATGTATTGAATTAATTACGATATGTATGCACATAATTGTCAATTACAAAAATGAGGCGGATCTGATGCGGATTTGGGCGGCGGCGGCTTTGCTGGAAAACGGATGGCAGCGCGATGTCTGTCTAGATATCTCGTCCGAAGGCAGGATCGCGCGGGTTCAAAGCGGCGTGGAGCGGTCGGTGGCATCCGCCAATCAAACCCGGGACCTTGTGCTTCCGGCGCCTGGAAATCTCCATTCCCACGCGTTCCAGCGCGCCATGGCCGGTCTGAGCGAGCGGCGCGGCGCGGGCGCTCACGACACCTTTTGGACCTGGCGCGACATCATGTACCGCTTCCTGTCGGGCTTTACGCCGGAAGAGGTCGAGGCGGTCGCCGCCTTCGTGCAGATGGAGATGCTGGAAGCCGGCTATGCCTCGTCCGCCGAGTTCCACTATGTGCACAACCAGGTCGACGGCACGCCCTATGACGACCGGTCGGAACTTTCACAACGCGTCGCCAGTGCCGCGGAGATCTCCGGCATCGGCCTGACCTTGCTCCCGGTCTATTATGCCGTCGGCGGTCTCGACGGCCGCGATCTGGTCGGCGGTCAGCGTCGCTTCGGCTCCGATCTCGACAGCTTCTCGCGCATTCTTGAAGGCGCGGAAGCCGCCGTCGCACGCATGCCGGAGGACGCGCGCACCGGCGTCGCGCCGCACTCGCTGCGCGCCGTTCCGCGCGATGCGCTTGCCCGTCTCGTTTCCTTGCGACCCGATGCGCCGCTGCATATGCATATCGCCGAGCAGACCGGCGAGATCGACGAGGTCGAGGCGGCCTACGGGCGCCGTCCCGTCGACTGGCTCTTCTCCGAGCATTCCGTCGACGCGCGCTGGTGCCTGATCCACTGCACCCATCTGACCGAGGCCGAACGCCGGTCGATCGCCACAAGCGGCGCGGTCGCGGGGCTCTGCCCGATCACCGAATCGAGCCTCGGCGACGGGATCTTCGACGGGGCGCACTACCTCGCCGACGGCGGCACGCTCGGCATCGGATCGGATTCCAACATCCGTATCGCGCTTTCGGAAGAGTTGCGCACGCTGGAATATTCCCAGCGCCTGCGCGACCGTCACCGCGCGATCCTTGCGACCCCCGATACCTCCTGCGGCCGGCGCCTGTTCGATGCCGCCTGCGCCGGTGGGGCCCGCGCGCTTGGCCGTGACGCCGGCGCGATTGCGGCCGGAAACTGGGCGGACCTGCTTGCGCTCGATGCGGCGTCGGTGCATCTGGAAGGGCTTGAGGGCGATACGCTTCTCGACGCCTGGATCTTTGCCGGCGACGACCGGCTTGTCACCGACGTCTGGTCGGCCGGGCGGCATGTGGTGAAGGCGGGACGTCATGTGCGCCGCGACGAGATCGAGGCCCGCTATCGCCGGGCGATGAACGCCCTGAGGGAGTGTCTTTGACCGCAGCAGCACCCAAATCGCCCGAGGCGTCCGGCGCCCGCGCGCTGACCTCCTTTCGCACGATCAAGACCGAGATCCTGCGCCGGATCCGCGACCGCGTCTGGCAGCCGGGCGAGTTGATCCCGGGTGAGGAGGATCTCGCGCGCGAGTTCGGCTGCGCCCGGGTCACCGTCAACCGGGCGCTGCGCGAACTGGCCCAGATCGGCATCGTGGAGCGCAAGCGCCGCGCCGGCACGCGTATCGCCGAGCACCCCTTGCGCGAGGCGCGGCTGGAAATCCCGGTCGTGCGCGTCGAGGTCGAGGCGCTGGGCGCGCAGTACCGCTTTTCCGTGTTGAGCCGTGAGACGCTGGCCGCGCCCGAGGCGATGCGCGCACGGCTCGATCTCGCCGGCGACGTGCGGATGCTGCATCTGCGCTGCCTGCATTTCGCCGACAATCGTCCGTGGCAGTTCGAGGACCGCTGGATCAATCTCGCGGCGGTTCCCGATGTCGGGGATGAGAGCTTCGACACGATGAGCCCGAACGAATGGCTGGTGAAGAACGCGCCGTTCTCGGAGATGGAAATCGCGCTCAGCGCCACGGCTGCGACAGTGGTGGAGGCGGATCTTCTCGGCATCGCCAGGGGCGACCCGCTGTTCGTCTTCGAGCGCACCACCTGGCTGCTCGACCAGCCCCTCACCCACGTGCGCATGCTGCACCGGCCCGATTACCGCATGGTCTCGCGGTTCTGAGGAGCGCAGAGACGTCGCGCGCGCAGCCCTGAGGCGAAAGCAGCCTTGCCGGCTTGATCCTGACGGTGGCTCTGATCATACTTCACTACGCTACAAACCACTCGGCAATAAAGCCACTTGAGAGGTGCTTTCCTGTCCGGTTGGTTTGCGACCGAAATGTGATCACCTGTATTTTTCATATCCTTACTGTTGGCTGCCGCATGATAATCTCCGTGCTGGGCGCACTATCTTTGCCAAAGCACTTCCTCGCGGACAATGTCTACGGTTTCGATACGCTTACGGGGCTGACTCATGCGCAACCAGATTGGGATTTTCATTTCGTCGCGTCAATCGAGGTTAATCTGCCTCTTTGGCGGCACTGCATACAGACGATGAGACGAGGTCGAACACGTGCTTGCAAAATTCAAAGCCCGATGGGTCATAGTCACCCGCTCCGCCTAATGAGCGCCAAATATTTTTTTATCTCAACATTTTATGTTATCATAATATTTATCTATTTTAACTCTAGCCTGTTCGTGAATCTAAATGTTGAGCAGACGTCAGTTTATCTTGGGATCTAGCCTTAGTCTTGTTCTACCCGCTAGCGGTTGCGTGTTACTGCTTTTTCGTCTGATGCTGGGGCGTTCGCTAGCTCGAGGACTTGTCGGTGGCGCACGGGCGGCATTGGGCGGAAGCAGGGGTGGTAGCGGCGTGATGCGTGTGGCTGCTATAGGGCGGGGTACGGCAACGACGACGAATCTTGCAATTATGCGAGGCGCTCGTTTCTCCTCCAGACCGGTCAATGGACGTGTCATTGATTCTTCGGGTAGCACATTGGTTACGTCGACGACGGTCAGAACCGGTACCACTATCAATTCACGCAGTGGCGGTATCGTATCGCGCTCCTACCGCGAAACAGATGAATTGCAGGTACACACAGATCGTTTCGGAAATGAGATTGGTCGTTCCTACCGGGATACGGAAAGACGGACGAGCCATTTCGGCCCGCATGCTCGCCGCCGTTTTGGATTCGATGAAATTACTCGTGGCGGCAATATTATCCGACATTTCAACAACGCGCGGCGAGCAGAGGAATATCTGGGGCAGACGACTATCGAGAGCAATGATGGGTCCGAATTTGTCGCTTCCGCAGATCGCGATCTTGCAGGCAGCCTAGCCGATATTTCCAACTATCGCGGCTGCCCGGAAGCGGACCGCCTTGAGGATGTGATCGAGCGTTTGGATAAACTGTGTCGAAGCGGAGAGAGCGTGCAATGCGGCCGAATTTCGCGGCTCAACATCCGGTTCATGGAAGCACTTAGGAAATGTCGATAATGGTGCTCGCCCCTCATTCAAAGCGGTATAGGATTTGTTCTCGTATTTGCCGGCTTGCCGCACCGCAATTGACCCGTCGTGAATTCGACAGAGGGCGGCAACGGCTGCCCATTTGACTATAAAATGCGATCGATCGCTGTCGAGTGTTGTGATCAAAGGCCAAAATGGTTGCCTCAACGCTGAGTAATCCAGTATTTTTGATGAAAACTTCCTCAATTTTTAAGGAAAAGAATGCATCGCCGCGTTCGACTACTGTACCGCCCAGGCCGCGAATATAACGAATAGACCGTGCTCGATAAGAGATTGGTACATCCAATTTAAACAATTTTGGCTTGAACTCGAAGCCCATGCTGTCCAATTCGTTACGAACGAACGTAACATTGCTTTCGAACTCCGGTGGCATGCTGCTTACACCACCGGGCCTCACGGCCAGGGTTGGCTGATTAGGTTGAGTCTTCATGGCGGCCGACCGAAGCAAAATCTGTAGTTCCGATGTGGTCAGCTGCCCTGTTTGGGGCCTATCAATGCTGGCTTGGAATTGGCGGATCGCGGTTCGACTGGCCTTGGTTGGTTGATCGTACGAGAGTCCTTCATAGAAGCCAATTATTCGTAAAGCGTCATGTATATCGAACCATGTAATCTGCTGTGGCTGCCGATTTGAACTGGTGTTATTTTCAAGTTCTTGAATTAATTGATTTCCGATAATTCCGAAGATCCCGCGCAGTATGTCTTCATTGGAATGAGCTTGCATCGGGACCAGAAAAAACATCATCGCCGTGACCGCTATTATGTGCCTTGTCATAATGCCCTGCACCGTCTTCAAGCGTATGTCCACTCAAAAAAGCCAATTATATTTGATCTATTAATGTACCACAACTAATTATAGGTCTGATTGAAAAATGCTCTCTTTCGCCTTGGGTGTGCTGCAGACCCAAAACGTGACTGTTGCTCTGTTTCTGGTTCCATATTTTGGGAATTTGGTTGTCGCAAACCTGCTACTGTTCGTGGATTTTGCAAGTAGTTCTTTCTCCCGAGAGATCTGAAATCTGAATTTTGATTGTTGATACCTCAACAGAAATTCCAGTAATTTCTGATATAGATGTCATCCTGATCTGATCAACAAGCACAGGCCGCCAAGTATTTTATCTTTGATCTTGGGGGGTATGCATTGACGAAGAGATGTCCATTTTCAATGGAGAGAGCTGCGGGGCGCCGCGTCCCCTGAGACTTGATCTGCTCATGCGTCGGCGGCATACTCGTTTACATCATAAACGATCAGCCCTCGGCTTGACCTTCCGGTCGGTTCGTGCGGCTGTATCGATCCGATCCGGAGAGCGTTCCGGACGCTATCGTGTTCTGGGAGGATCCGCGCATGAACCGCTTGAAATCCGTTGCCCTTGCCGCTGCCGCCTTGTGTGTCGGCATCGCGCCCGCGCTTGCCCAGGAGGTGACGCTGCGCGTGCATCACTTCCTGCCGGCGCCCGCGCCGGTGCCGAAGAACTTCATCACGCCCTGGGCGGAAAAGGTGATGGAGGAGTCCGACGGGCGCATCAAGGTCGAGGTCTATCCGTCGATGCAGCTTGGCGGCGGCCCGCCGGCGCTGTTCGATCAGGCACGCGACGGCGTGGTCGACATCGTCTGGACGCTTCCCGGCTACACGCCTGGCCGCTTCCCCGGCACCGAGGCCTTCGAGCTTCCCTTCATGCCGGCCAAGGCGGAAGCCACCAGCCAGGCGTTCTGGGACTTTTATGAGAAGTACCTCACCGAGGAATTCAAGGACGTGCATCCGATCGCGCTGCATGTGCACGGTCCGGGCCTCCTGCACGTCAAGGGCGACGGCGTGGCGAAGCTAGAGGACATGAAGGGCCTGAAGCTGCGCGGTCCGACGCGCCAGACCAATGCGTTGCTCAAGGCGCTTGGCGCGACGCCGGTCGGCATGCCGGTTCCGGCCATGCCCGAGGCGCTCTCCAAGGGCGTGATCGACGGCACCGTCGTGCCGTGGGAAGTGACCACGCCGCTCAAGGTCGCGGAACTCGTTGGCAGCCACACCGACTTCGAGGGGTCGCGCGGGCTTTACACCGCGACCTTCGTCTTCGCGATGAACAAGGCGAAATACGACAGCCTGCCGGATGATCTGAAGGCGGTGATCGACGCCAACAGCGGCCGCGAGATGTCCAAATGGGTCGGCCGCGTGATGGACGAGGGCGATGCGCCGGGGATCGTTGCGGCGGAAAAGGCCGGCAACATCATTCGCAAGCTGCCTGAGGACGAGGTTGCTCGCTGGAAGGCGGCAGCCGACCCCGTTGTCGAGGCCTGGGTCGCCGAGGTGACGGAAAAGGGCTACGACGGCGCGGCGATGGTGGAAGACGCCAAGGCGATGATCTCGAAATACGCCGACGCCAACTGAGCCCGACCGATCCGCGCCATGACACACGGGCGGTGCATCCGCCCGTGTGCATCATTGGCGGATTTGAGACGAGAGCCTTGCGAACATGACCGTATTGATCGCGGGCGCCGGTGTCGCCGGCCTGACGCTCGCCCTGTCCCTCCATCAGCTCGGCATTCCCGTTCGCGTGTTCGAAAGCGTGCGCGAGATCCGGCCGCTCGGTGTCGGCATCAACCTCCAGCCGCATGCGGTGCGCGAGCTCGATGAGCTGGGCCTGCTCGACCGGCTCGACGCCATCGGTCTGCGCACCCGCAAGGTTGCCTATTTCTCCACCCACGGCCAGCCGGTCTGGGCGGAGCCGCGCGGAAAGACGGCCGGCTACGCCTGGCCGCAATTCTCGATCCATCGCGGCAAGCTGCAGATGATGCTGTTTGACACTGTGCGCGAACGGCTCGGCCCCGACGCCGTGCGCTGCGGTGCCGCCGTGGCGGCCTGGCGCGATGCGGGCGAGGGCGTCGAGATCGATCTCGTCGACCGCACGAGCGGTGAGGGGCTCGGCAGCGTGTCCGGATCCGTGTTCATCGCAGCCGACGGCATTCATTCCTCCGCCCGCGCGACGCTTTATCCCGACGAGGGTCTGCCGGTCTGGGGCGGCATCGTCATGTGGCGCGGCATCACCCGGGGGCCGCGGTTTCTCGGGGGGCGGACGATGGCGATGGCCGGCTGCAAGCCGCGCAAATTCGTCTGCTATCCGATCGAGGACATTGCGCTCGATGACGGCACCGAGGGCTCGCTGATCAACTGGATCGCTGACCTGCGTCTGCCGTCGGACTACCTGTGGCGACGCGAGGACTGGAACCGTCCGGGCGACAGGGCGGACTTCCTGCCGAAATTCGAAAACTGGCATTTCGATTGGCTCGATGTTCCAGCCGTCATTCGCGCTGCCTCGGAGATTTTCGAGTATCCGATGGTCGACCGCGATCCTCTGCCGCGCTGGACCCATGGCGCGATGACGCTGATGGGAGACGCCGCGCATCCGATGTATCCGATCGGCTCAAACGGCGCGAGCCAGGCCATCCTCGACGCGCGCGTCCTGACCCGTGAGTTTCTGACCCATGGCCCGGGCCCGGCAGCGCTGGCTGCCTATGAGGCGGAGCGCCGCGAGGCGACGGCGAAGATCGTTCTCGCCAATCGCGCCGATGGACCGGACCGGATCCTCGATATCGTCGCGGAGCGCGCGCCGGAGGGGTTCGATCGCATCGACGACGTGCTGACGCGCGAGGAGCGGGTCGAGGCCGCCGCCGGTTACAAACAGGTCGCGGGCTTCAGCGTCGAGGCGCTCAATGCACGCCCCCCGATCGTTCCGGCGCCGGGATGAGCCGCGCCGGGCCTGATTTCGGTGAACCATCGGGCACAGACGTGTCCGCATCCCTGGACCGGGGCTGTCTCGATGATCTCGTAGGTCATCTCCTGCGGCATGCCTTTCTGCGCGGGCATCAGGTCTTCGCCGGCGTTTTCGAAGGCGACGGCCTCACGCCGCTGCAGTTCATGGTTCTGGAACTGGTCGACAGGAATCCCGGTTTGACCCACCGCGAGGTCGCCGGGGCCATGTCCTGTGCGCCGTCGGTGCTGACCACCGCGCTCAAGCCGCTGGTCGCGTCCGGAGTGCTGTTGCGCGGGGCCGTTGCGGCGGACGGACGACGGGCGGCCTATCGGTTGTCGGACGGCGGGCGGGACCGGTTCCGCAAGCTGCGACCGAAGATTTCCAGGGCGGAATCTCTGCTGCTCGCAGACCTCGACGATGCTGAACAGGCGGTCCTGCGGGCAATGCTTCGTCGCATTGCAACTCGCGTTTGAGGTCCCGGCCGCTCAAAGCGCAATGCAGCTTCCCGTCTTGTTGCCGCACCGCGCGCGAGCGCCCCGACATCGTTTTACGGCTGGCCTGGCGAGGCCTGTCGAGGGCCTTGTCGCGAATAGGTGAATATAATGGTGAACTTTAGAATAATTCTAAACCATTGATTTTGTTAATTTATAAACTTGACTCCTTGAGTAAGGTAATTGTATTTCCGGACATGGCCACTGAGGGCCACCCTTTGATGACGGGACCTTGACCCTCGTTGATTGGAGGCCGGAATGACTGACACGACACCTTTCCACGCAGGTGTGCCTTGCGTGAATGGCGAAGCGGAACGCCTCGTTGTCGAGGGGCTGCGTCGCTGGATCGCAGGCTATCAGACCGGCAGCATCGCCTGCTGGGAACTGGCATGGAATCTCTATGCCGAAAAGCTTGGCGTGGAGCGCGCGCGGCCCGTGATGACGGGAATCGGCTGTTACGCGCGGGCGCTCAACGGCTTTGCCAAATGCGGCTTTTGCCTGCTCCCTTACGACTGCAAGCGCCGTTGTCCGCATGAGGCCCTGGCGGTCGGTGTTGTGGCGGCGTGGCAGTGCGGCGACCGGGAGGCGGCCAGCGGTATTGTCGAGGAACTCGTCGTTGGGGCCGGATTGCCGGCAACCCTCGAGGCGGCGGCGCATCTTGCCGACAATCTGCGCCGTGTCGACCTGACCTTGTCGAGCGGTCTCTTGCGACCGTCGGTCTCATCGCTTCCGTCTTGCACGCATTCACCGGTGGCGACCCGTCATTGACCCCGACCATCGCCGGGCGGATATCGCCGGGCGGTCAACCAAAGGATTACAATTCGATGAAGACAACTGTTCTCATGGTCGCGCTCGCCGGCCTTGCGCTATCGGGCGCGGCGCGCGCCGAGACGGCGGAGCCGGTGCTTGACACCTATTCCGACATCGCGGCCGCCGCCTACAAGGATGCCCTGGCAAGTGCCCGGACCCTTTCGGGCAAGATCGACGCGCTGGTTGCGTCACCGTCCGACGAAACGCTTGCTCAGGCCCGTGAAGCCTGGGTCGCGGCTCGCCGGCCCTATCAGCAGACCGAGGTGTATCGCTTCGGGAATTCGCTCGTCGATGCCTGGGAAGGCAAGGTCAACGCATGGCCGCTGGACGAGGGTCTGATCGACTATGTCGATGCGGGCTACGGCAATGATTCGCCTGAAAATGCCTTCTACACCGCGAATGTGATCGCCAACCCGGTGCTTGAACTCGGCGGACGCAAGATCGATGCGTCGAAGATCACGCCCGCGCTTCTGGCGGAAGAACTGCAGGAGGCTGGCGGCATCGAGGCCAATGTCGCGACCGGCTATCACGCCATCGAGTTTCTCCTGTGGGGTCAGGACGTCAACGGAACCGGGGCCGGCGCCGGTACCCGTCCGGCGACCGATTTCGATCCCGAAAATTGCACCGGCGGGAATTGCGACCGTCGTGCGGCCTATCTCAAGGCCGCGACCGATCTTCTCATCAGCGACCTGGCCGAAATGTCAAATGCGTGGACAGAGGGTGGCGCGGCCCGTGCCGATCTCGCCGCCAAGGGCAGCGAAGGCGGTCTTGCCACGATCCTCACCGGTATGGGCTCGCTGAGCTACGGCGAACTGGCGGGCGAACGCATCAAGCTCGGCCTGATGCTGCATGACCCGGAGGAAGAGCACGATTGCTTTTCCGACAACACCCATATGTCGCATCTGGACGACGTGATCGGCATCCGCAATGTCTGGTTCGGGACGTACAAGGGATTTGAGACCGGATCGGTCGACGGCACGTCGCTGCGCTCCTATGTGGCCGAGCGCCACCCGGCTCTTGCGGAGGAGATGACGATGAAGCTGGACGCCACCCTTGCAGCGTTCGAGGCGATGCGTGCGCGTGCCGAAACCGTCGAGGCTTATGACCAGATGATCGGTGAAAGCAACGCGGAGGGCAACGCCGTTGTCCAGGCCGGGGTCGATGCGTTGGTTGCCCAGACCCGCACGATCGAGAAGATTGTCGTCGCGCTTGATCTGGGCTCGGTCGCCTTCGAGGGTTCCGACAGCCTCGACAATCCTGGCGCCGTCTTCCAGTAAGGATCAACCCAGGCGGCGGGCGCTGGACGGAGCGCCCGCCGTACGCATGTATCCGCCACACGGCTCGGGAGGGGTGTGGCACAAGGTGTAGTGTGATGACCAAATCGACAGTTTGGGCGGTTGCCGGTCTTGTTCTGGCTGCCGCCTTGCCGGCGTTTGCAGGCGATGAGACCTCCTTGCCGCATCGTGACGATCTCTCGCTTCAGGACAGGGCACGTGTGGCGCGTGTGGTTGCGCCGTCTGCGGATCCTGGGGCGCTGGACCCTTATGAAGAAATGCCCGGTGGCGCGACGACTTCACACAAGCGTTTGAATGCAAACGCTTTTTCCTTTCCATCGGCCAATCTTTCGTTTTCCGGGCAGCGCGATTTCGCGCTCGGAAACGGGCTTTTCGAGAAATTCTGGGTATCGTCGCCGGCCTCGACCCGTGCCTCCGACGGATTGGGCCCGCTTTACAATGCACGCTCTTGCCAGGGCTGTCATTTGAAGGACGGTCGCGGATATCCGCCGAAGAAGGGCGAGGACGCTGTCGCATTGTTTCTGCGGCTCTCGGTCCCGCCAAAAACCGAGCGGCAACGCACACGGCTAGCCAGCGGGGCGGATCTCGTCGTGCCCGAGCCGATGTACGGCACCCAGTTTCAGACCTTTGCCGTTCCGGGCCTTTCGGCGGAAGGCCGACTTGCCATCGACTATGCTGAAAAGGCCGTGAAGCTTGATGATGGCACCACGGTGATGCTCCAGGTGCCGACCTACGAGATGACCGATCTGGGCTATGGGGAGATGCAATCCGACGTGATGGTCTCGCCCCGCGTTGCGCCGCCGATGATTGGCCTGGGGCTTCTCGAGGCCATCCATCCCGGCGACATTGTCGCGCTGGCCGATCCGGACGATGCGGATGGCGATGGCATTTCGGGCCGGCCAAGCTGGCTTGGCGAGACACCGGACGGTGACCGGGCCCTCGGACGGTTCGGCTGGAAGGCGTCGGCGCCAACGGTTCGCGCGCAATCCGCTGGCGCCTTTGCGGGTGACATCGGCATTTCCTCGCCGGACGCGCCGCGCCCGCATGGGGACTGCACCACGCGCCAGACAGCCTGTCTGGACATGCCGACCGGCGAGCAGGCGGACCTCGGGGAAAGCGAAGCCCCCGACCCGGTGCTGGAGTTGGTCGATTTCTACGCCAGAAACCTCGCGGTGCCGGCGCGGCGAAATGCTCGCGATCCCGAGGTTCTGGCCGGAAAGGCGCTGTTTTCCGATCTGGGTTGTACCGGATGTCATAATCCGAAATTCGTTACTTCGCGCGCGGCTGCGCAGCCGGAGCACCGGTTCCAGTTGATCTGGCCTTATACGGATCTGTTGTTGCACGACATGGGCGAGGGGCTTGCCGATCACCGGCCTGCCGGAACCGCGACGGGGCGAGAATGGCGCACGCCGCCGCTGTGGGGGGTCGGCCTCACCGAGATGGTGGGCGGGCGCGAAGCCTATCTTCATGACGGGCGTGCCCGTACGCTTGAAGAGGCGATCCTTTGGCATGACGGAGAGGGAAAATCCGCCCGCGACGGATATGCCGCACTGGTGAAGAAAGACCGGGAGCGCTTGCTGCGTTTTCTGGGGTCGCTGTGATCAACGGCAACGTGAATGGCGACGCGGTCCCGACCTTGCTCCGGGCCGATCGCTGCGACATTGGGAAAGGGTCCCGACGATGAGAGCCTTGCGATTGTCCGGCATTGCCGGACTCATTGCCCTTGTGGCGGCTTCCGTGCCACCACGGATCGCGCTTGCCGATGAAAGCGAAAAGAACCCGCAGACGAACGCGTATTCATCTCTGGTTCCGGCTCTCGTGAGCGATTATGCGGTGCCGGCGGCACGCGACCTGGAAGCACGGCTTGTGACGCTTGACGAGCGCATTGGCGATCTTTGCGCGGAGGCGGCCGACGATGATGCCGGTCGCGCGTTCGACGCTGCGTTTGGCGCGGCGGTGACGGCCCATGGCCGGCTTTTCGTGGTGCGCTTCGGCGCCCTGGCGGAAGACACGCGGCTGGAGCGGCTTGCTTTTGTGCCAGACCGGCGCGGTGTGGTGCGGCGCCAGGTGACCCGGTTGATGGCCGACCCGGACGCGTCGGCGACCGATCCGGTGTCCCTGCGAGACAAGAGCGTGGCGCTTCAGGGTCTTTCCGCGCTCGAATGGATCGCCTACGGCGCCGACGGCACCGTGGCGCTTGGCGACCGGGATCCGGAAAGGGCATTTCGGTGTGCCTACGCCCGCGCGCTCGGTGCGCGCCTCGTCCTGCTCGCGGATGAGATCGTGGAAGCCTTTCGCGCGCCGAGCGGACAGACGGCCCTGTTGCTGAGCCCGGGACCCGGAAATCCGCTGGCGGCCGATGCTTCAGCGGCGGCCGGATTTGCGTTTCACCAGATTGTCACAAGCTTGTCGTTGCTGTCCGATCAGGTGCTTGCCCCGGTCTTGGAAGAGGGGCCGCCCGCCGCTCGGGCCACGCGCGCGCCCTTTTCGCGGTCGCACCATGCGCTTTTGCATCTGCGGGCATCGCTGCGCGGGATCGAGGCGGCGCTGCGCACTGCGGGCTTCGCCGGGATGGACGCGGATGCGGCCTGGATCGGCGACACGCTTGCGTTCGAAACGAAGAATGCGGTCACCGCGCTGGCGAGCCCGCCGGACAACCTGGCCGCCGTGCTGGCCGATCCCGAACAGCGCGCGAAACTCGCATATGTTGCGCTCGTTCTTGACGGTTTGAAACAGACGCTCGGTGGCGAACTGGCCGGCCACCTCGGCTTCCAGGGAGGCTTCAATGCCCTCGATGGAGATTGACCGGAGGCAGTTTTTTCTGGGGATTGGCGGGGGCGCTCTCGCATGCCTTGCAATGGCTGAAGCGCACGCAGCCGGAATCGAAGACGGCGAACCCTTGTTCGCCTCTGCAAGGCGTGAGGCGGACGGGTCGTATTCCGTTGCCGTCGTCGGTATCGACGGGCTTGACCGCATGGTCATCCCGTTGCCGGGACGCGGCCACGACGTGACGGTTTGTCGGACAACCGGCCGGTGTCTCTCCTTCGCGCGGCGGCCCGGCACCTTCGCGGTGCTGTTCGATCCCTTGGGCAAAACGCCACCGTCCGCCTTCGCCGCCGTGCCGGGACGGCATTTTTACGGTCATGGCGCCTTTTCCCCCGACGGGCGTCTCGCCTATGCGACGGAAAACGACTATGCGGCCATGCGCGGGGTCATCGGCGTTTACGACGTCTCGGGAGACATGCCGCGCCGGATCGGGGAATTCGACAGCGGCGGTATCGGACCGCACGACATCCTGCCGATGCCGGACGGACGCACGCTGGTGGTGGCCAACGGCGGCATCGCCACGCACCCGGATACGGGCCGGGACAAGCTCAATCTCGACGACATGCGGCCGAACATCGCGATGATCGACAGCACGACCGGCGGACTTGTGGGAATGGTGGAAGGCGACACCGGCCTGAGCCGGCTTTCGCTTCGTCATATGGATGTCGGCGCGGATTCGCGCGTCTGGATCGGCGGCCAGTTTCAGGGCGTGGCGAGCGAGCATCCCCCGTTGATGGCCTCGCTCGATCCGGCCGAGGGGCGCCTGCGCATGCACGACGTGCCGGACAAGTTGCGGCCCAAGCTTGAGAACTACATTGGTTCGGTGACCCTCAATCGCGACGGCAGCATTGTGGCGGCGTCCTGTCCACGCGGGGGCCGCGTGCTCTATTTCTCCGCGCGCGACGGCGCGTTCGTCGCAAGTCAGGCGCGAAATGATGCCTGCGGTCTTGCGCCCCTCGACGCCCGGTCGTTCCTGGTGTCCGACGGCGGAGGCGCGCTTCTGGAGAGCGCCAGCCCCGATCGTCCGCCGCTGTTGGCTGCGGCGCGCGCCGGTCTTGCCTGGGACAACCATCTGGTCGCGCTGCCATTGGCAGCGTGATCGCGTCAGCCGATATCGGTAAAATCGATCTCGGCCATCAGGTCTCCGGCGAGCTCTTCCAGCGCGTGCGATAGCGACTGCGGCGTAACGTCCACGGGCAGAACGACGTCGAGTTCGGCGCGGAACATGCGCTCGCCGCTCATCGAGCCGGCATAGACTTCGGTCGACAGGTTGGTGATGCTCACGCGATGATCGGCCAGCGATGCCGACAGCGCCTGTACGATGCCGGCATGGTCCTGGCACATCACGTTGATACGCGCGGCCTGCCCATGCGATTCGCGATCCGTCTCGCCACGCTTGACGGTGATGTGCAGACCGCTCTCGGCGAGCCCCGAGAGTGCGCTTTCAAGGGCTGCGATCTGTGTCTTCGGCGCCTCCACCCGCACGATTCCGGCGAACTCGCCCGCCAGACGGGCCATGGAGCTCTCGATCCAGTTTCCCTCATGGGCGGCAATCGCTTCCGCGATCCGGCGCACCAGACCGGGACGGTCGTCTGCAATGACGGTCAGAACGAGTGAAATCGTGGACATGGCGCGTCTCCCCTTTCGTTTTGCGGGAAGACTAGAGCATCGGACGCAAGAGTGGGAACCGGTTTTCGGATCCGCGCGATGCGCCGCGATGACGGGCGTGCCCTGTCACGAGGCCTTGCGGCGGATCGGGGCGTTCCTTGCGCCGAATGCGACGGTGTAGAGCTTGTCGGCGATTGTCGAGAGCTTGTTCAGCACCTTGAGCGGCACGCGGGCGAGGCTCGGCACGACCCTGTGGCAGAAGGCGACTTTCCGCACATAGGTCGGCACATGCCACTCGAACCATGTATATGCCGGGAAGTAGGCCGTATCGCCGGCGCTCAGGTCGCGCGTCTCGCCGTCGGGGCCGGTCACGGTGACGCTTCCTTCGAGGATGAAAACCGCCTCGTCGCAACCGAAATACCAGTTGAAGCGTCCCGCAGTGCAGTCCCACATGGCCATCGTCGCTCCCGCATCGGTGCCTTCTGCGATCTGGGCAACGCGCGCCTGCGGAGCGCCTTCCAGGATCCAGTCGGGATCGATCGGCGCTTGCGAAAGCTCAAGTGCGTCCAGGCGCGCGTGGGTGAGGCCGGTCGCCGTGCGTGCGGTGCTTGGCAGCAGTGGAGATTGCCCTTTGCCGGTCAACATGTGAGGCGAATTCCTTGTCCAGTGGGTCAGCCTATGCACGTTAGACGGGAAGTGGTGAAGATCCGGTTTCCGTTGTCCCGACAATTGTACGCATCGGACGGACGGGTGCCACACCGCGTCGTATTTCGGGCTTGATGGCCGCGCGCCCCTCAACTAGCGTGCGCGGCCTGGGAACACTTCCCTTCGACGGCGTCCCGAAAGGGGCTGAAAACGAGTCCGGTGGCGGCCGACCCAAGTCGGGGGCCCAGTCCGGGGCTGTCCGACCGGTGACCAGGCCCGCGTGTGACGCGCGGCCGGATTTGCGGCCGGCCGATCGGTTTCCAGTCTCCCGGATCAGCACCGTTGCAGGGACATGCCACACTTCACCCGTGCGTTTCGCAAGGGTCGATGAGGGAGCCTATCGAGATGAAACGCATATTTGCCCCAGCGGGTGTTCTGGCACAGCTTGTCGCCGGCACGAGTGCGGCGCAGGCTCATGGCGGACATATCGGCGAAGTCGCCGGTCATGCCCATTGGATCGGGATTGCGGCTGTGGCGGCAGCTGCCACCCTTGCCGCAGGCGTGGCGCTGGCGGGCCGCAAGCGGCGGTCCAAAGCAACGGTCGACGGTGACGAAACAGCGGAGACGGCTCCGAACGAGGGTGCGGCATGATGGCGGATGCATTGATGGACCCGACACAAAACGGCGAGAAACTCGGCCTGATGATCTGCGGCCATGGCAGCCGCAATCGCGGAGCGGTGCAGGAGTTCGCGCGGCTCGCGGAAGGCTTGCGCACCCGCTTTCCCGGCTGGCCGGTGGAATACGGCTACCTCGAGTTTGCCAATCCGGTGATCAAGGACGGGCTGGACAAGCTGTGCGATCAGGGCTGCACGCGTATCCTCGCGGTGCCGGGCATGCTGTTTGCGGCCGGTCATGCCAAGAATGACATCCCCTCCGTTCTCAACACCTATCAGGCGCAGAACCCGGGCGTGACCATCGACTACGGACGCGAGCTGGCCGTTGATCCGCGGATGATCCGCGCGGCCGCTGCGCGCATCCAGGAAGCGCTCGACGCCAGCGACAGCGATGTTCCGCTGCATGAAACGCTGCTGATGGTGGTCGGACGCGGCGCCTCCGATCCGGACGCCAACTCTAACGTCGCCAAGATCACCCGCATGCTGTGGGAAGGTTTCGGCTTCGGCTGGGCGGAGACCTGCTATTCCGGCGTCACCTTCCCGCTCGTGGAGCCCGGGCTGGAGCATGCCGCCAGGCTCGGTTACCGCCGCATCGTCGTCTTTCCGTATTTCCTGTTCTCCGGCGTCCTGGTGTCGCGTATCTACAACCGCACGGACGAGGTTGCCGAACGCCATCCGGAGATCGAGTTTCTCAAGGCCGGCTATCTGAACGACCATCCGCAGGTGATCGACACGATGGCGGATCGGGTGCGCGAGATCCTGCAGGGCTCCAACCTGATGAACTGCCAGATGTGCAAGTACCGGGAGCAGGTGCTCGGCTTCGAGGAGGACATCGGCCGTGCGCAGGAAAGCCATCATCATCACGTCGAGGGTCTGGGGGCGGAAGCCGAATGCCAGCTTTGCGACGTGACCTGCACCGGCGCCTGCGAGGCCCAGCCGCGGGAGCACCACCACCATCATCATCACGGTGACGGACACGACCATCCTCACGGGCACGGGCACGGGCACGGGCATGATCATTCCCACGATCACCATCACCCGGTCTATCCGCATGCGGATCACCCGCTGGGGCCGAAGTCGATGAGGCCCAAGGGGTGAGCAGGACGCCCGCCGGCGGCTATGATTACGAACGCGATCCGGCGGCGATCTATCGCCGGTCCTTTGCCATCGTGCGCGCCGAAGCCGATCTCGATGCCGTGCCGACGGATCTCCATCCGGCGGCCATCCGCATCATCCACGCCTGCGGTATGCCGGAGGTGGCCGCCGATCTCGCCTGGAGCGATGGGGTCGCGCAGGCGGTCGCGCACGCGCTTGCGAACGGCGCGCCGGTCTTCGCCGATGTTCGCATGGTCACGGAAGGCATCATCGCCAGCCGCTTGCCGGCGGACAATGAGGTGATCTGCACCCTCAACGATCCACGCGTGCCGGAGCTGGCGGGCAGGCTTGCGACGACCCGCTCGGCGGCTGCCGTGGAGTTGTGGCGCGAGCGGCTCGACGGCGCGGTCGTGGTGATCGGCAATGCGCCGACGGCGCTGTTTCATCTGCTGGAACGGCTCGCCGACTGGGACGTCCGCCCGGCCGCAGTCCTCGGCTTCCCGGTCGGTTTCGTCGGTGCGGCGGAATCGAAGGACGCGCTTGCCGACAATCCCTTTGACGTTCCCTATTTGGTTCTGCGCGGTCGGCGCGGCGGGTCGGCGATTGCGGCAGCCGCGCTCAACGCACTGGCCGGCGGCGTGCCGGAGGAGGCCGCACCGTGAGCGAGATTGCCGACCCTGTCGTGGATGGCCAAGCCGCCCCGTGGCTGATGCTGATCGGCCTGGGCGAGGACGGCTGGGACGGTCTGTCGCAGCTTGCGCGCGGAGCCCTGCGCGATTCGCCAAGGGTTTTTGGCGGTGCGCGCCATGCGAAACTCCTCGTCGCCCACGGCATTGAAGTCACGCTCTGGCCGTCTCCCTTTCACGAAGGGCTTGAGGCGCTGCTTTCGGCGCGCGGCACACCGACGGTGGTGCTGGCGAGCGGCAATCCGATGTGGTTCGGCATCGGATCAACGCTTGCCCGCCGTCTGTCACCGTCCGAGATGACGATCCTGCCGGGGCATTCCTCCCTGTCGCTTGCCGCGTCCCGTCTTTGCTGGCCGCTGCAGGACGTCGAGATCGTGTCGCTGCACGGCCGGTCGCTCGATTCTTTGCGCGCGCGGCTCTATCCCGGTGCGCGGCTGCTGTGCCTGACCTCCGACGGCGCGGCGGTTCACGCGATTGCCGATCTCCTCGCCGACGAGGGCTATGGCGCAAGCCGGCTGACGGTTCTCGAACATCTCGGCGGTTCGCGCGAACGTGTCGTTGCCGGCACGGCGGAAGGCTGGGACGAAGCGGTCGCCGATCTCAATGTACTGGCCATCGAGGCCGAGGCTGTGCGCGATACACCTTTGCGCGCCTGCGTGCCGGGTCTGCCGGACGACGCCTTTCGTCACGACGGCAAGATCACCAAGCGCGAGGTGCGTGCCGTCACGCTCGCCCGTCTGGCACCGGTCCCCGGCGCGCGTCTGTGGGATATCGGCGCGGGGTCCGGCGCGGTTTCCATCGAGTGGCTGCGCGCCGCGCGCGGCACCTCGGCCATCGCGCTGGAACCCGATGACGGGCGTCGCGCCGTGGCGCTGGCCAATGCAGCTGCCCTCGGCACGCCGCAGCTTGATCTGCGCAACGCCTCCGCGCCGGAGGGACTGGACGGGCTGGAACGTCCCGATGCCGTCTTTCTGGGAGGCGGCCTTACCGCGCCGGGGATCGTCGATGCCGTCTTCGAAGCGTTGACGCCCGGCGGTCGGCTCGTTGCAAATGCCGTCACGCTGGAAAGCGAGGCCGTGCTTCTCGCCGCCCACGCGCGACTGGGCGGGGAGCTCACGCGCATCGCCATTTCCCGAGCAAGTCCGGTTGGCGGGCTGACCGGCTGGCGCCCGTTGATGCCCGTGACGCAGTGGAGCCTGGTGAAACCGTGAGCGATCTACACGCCCCCGCATCGAATCGTCTCGGCGGAACGTTTTACGGCGTCGGGCTTGGGCCCGGCGATCCGGAGCTGATGACACTGAAGGCGCACCGGCTGATCTCCAATGCGCGGATCATTGCCTATCCGGCGCCCGATGATGGCGAGAGTTTCGCCCGCTCAATCGCAGCAGACGCGATCCGGCCCGACGCCCGCGAGATCCCGATTGTTGTGCCGATGCGGGTGGACCGCTTCCCGGCCCGGGCCGTCTATGACAAGGCGGCGGAGAAGATCGGCGCGGCTCTCGACGACGGCCACGACGTGGTAACCCTGTGCGAGGGAGACCCCTTCTTCTACGGCTCCTTCATGTATCTGTTCGAGCGGCTGTCTCCGCGCTTTGCCTGCGAGATCGTGCCGGGCGTGACCTCGCTGACCGCCTGTGCCGCGCGGCTCGGACGTCCGCTCACCGCGCGCAACGATGTGCTCACCGTGATCCCCGGGCCGCTGCCGGACGACGAGATCCGTCCGCGCATCGAGGCGGCTGGAGCAGTCGCGATCATGAAGGTCGGACGCCACCTCGACCGTCTCACGCGGTTGCTCGACGAGATGGGGCTTTTATCCTTTTCCGGCTACGCGGAACGCGCAACGCTTGCAAACGAGCAGGTCATGCCGCTTGCAAGCGTTCAGGCCGCCACCGCCCCGTATTTTTCCATGATCCTGATTTACAAGGGAGATGAAGCGTGGATGCTTCCGCCGCAATCCTCGTCCTGACGCCGGCCGCCGAGGCGACCGCGCGCCGGGTGGCGGCCGCGTTGCCGGGCGCAACGCTGCACGGCCTTGCCCACCGGGTGCCGGGCCTCGATGCGTCCTTCGCCGAAACGCTCAACCATATCCGCTCGCTCTATCAGGCGGGGACGCCGATCATCGGCGTTTGCGCCTCCGGGATCCTGATCCGTGCGCTGGCGGCGGTGATCTCCGACAAGCGGCTCGAGCCTCCGGTGCTTGCCGTCTCCGAGGATGGCGCAAGCGTGATCCCGCTGCTTGGCGGGCACCGTGGAGCCAACTCGCTGGCGCGGCAGATCGCCGAGGCGCTCGATGGGCATGCAGGCGTGACGACCGCAGGCGATACCGCGCTCGGGATTGCACTGGATTCCCCGCCCGCCGGATGGTGGCTCGCCAATCCCGAACACGCCAAGGGCTTCATGGCGGAACTTCTGGCGGGTGCGCCGGTGCGCATCGAGGGCAATGCGGAGTGGATCGCCCGCTCGCGGCTCGCGGTCTCCGACAAGGCCGATCTGACGATTTGCCTGACCGAGGAACGCCGCACATCAGACGACAAGACGCTGGTCTATCACCCCCGTCGTCTCGCGGTCGGCGTTGGCTGCGCACGCGGCTGCCCGGCGGATGAGCTTTCCGCGCTCGTGCGCGAGACGCTGGAGGCCGAGGGCCTGGCGGAAGGGGCCGTGGCATGCATTGCAACCCTCGATCTCAAGGCCGACGAGCCGGCGATGAACGCGCTGGCCGACGCGCTCAAGGTGCCCTTGCGCGTCTTCGACGCCGAAACGCTGGAGGCAGAGATGCCGCGCCTTGAGAACCCGTCGGAGGTCGTCTTCGCCGAGGTCGGTTGCCACGGGGTCAGCGAGGGGGCCGCCCTTGCCGCCGTCGGGCCGCAAGGCTCCCTTCGCGTCGCCAAACGCAAGACCGCGAACGCGACGGTGGCGGTTGCCCTGTCGCTGGCGCCGTTGAAACCCTCCGAGGTCGGCCGTGAGCGCGGCCGGCTGTCGGTGATCGGCATCGGTCCGGGGCGTGACGACTGGCGCACACCGCAGGCCTCGCGCCTTCTGGCGGAGGCCGACGAGATCGTCGGCTATTCGCTCTATCTCGACCTTGTCGCCCCCCTCATTCAGGGCAAGCCGCGCCATGCCTTTCCGCTCGGCGCGGAGGAGGAGCGCGTGCGTTTCGCGCTGGAACGGGCCGGCGAGGGGCGGTCGGTCGCGCTGGTGTCGTCGGGTGACGCCGGCATCTACGCCATGGGCGCGCTGGTGTTCGAACTGCTCGACAGGCCGCAAGCCGACGGCGGGGTTTCGGATGCCGCGCGCCGTATCGAGGTGACCAACGCGCCGGGAATCTCCGCGCTTCAGGCGGTCTCCGCGCTGATCGGCGCGCCGCTCGGCCATGACTTCTGCACCATTTCGCTCTCCGATCTCCTGACTCCCTGGGAGGCGATCGAACAGCGCCTCAAGGCTGCGGCGATGGGCGATTTCGTCATCGCCTTCTACAATCCTGTCTCCAAGCGCCGCCGCACCCAGCTTGCTGCAGCCCGTGAGATCCTGCTGGCGCACAGGCCTGCCGATACGCCCGTCGTGCTTGGCTTCAATCTGGGCCGCGAAGGCGAGACCGTGCGCGTCACCACGCTTGCAGCGCTCACCGTCGACGAGGTCGACATGCTGACCACCGTGCTTGTCGGTTCCTCGGCATCGCGTGCGGTCATGACCGGTGCCGGCAAACCCTTCGTCTACACGCCGCGCGGCTACGCCAAGCGCATCGAGGAAAAGCTATGACCGTCCATTTCATCGGCGCGGGTCCGGGCGACCCGGATCTCATTACTGTGCGCGGCCTTCGCCTTATCCAGAACTGCCCGGTCTGTCTCTATGCCGGCTCGCTGGTGCCCGAAGCGGTTGTCGAGGCAGCGCCTAAGGGCGCGCGCGTGATCGACACGGCGCCGATGACGCTCGACGAGATCATGGCGGAAATCGAGGCGGCCCATGCGCGGGGCGAGGATGTCGCCCGCGTGCATTCCGGCGATCCGTCGCTTTATGGCGCGATCGCCGAACAGATCCGGCGCCTGCGCGCGAAGGACATTCCCTTCGACGTCACGCCGGGCGTGCCGGCCTTCGCGGCGGCCGCCGCAGCGCTCGGGCAGGAACTCACCGTTCCCGAAATTGCCCAGACGGTGATCCTGACCCGCACGGCGATGAAATCCTCAGCCATGCCCGAAGGCGAGGATCTGGAAACGCTCGGTCGCTCGGGCGCAACGCTTGCGATCCATCTGTCGATCCGAAATCTGCGCGAGATCGAACGCCAGCTCAGCCCGCTCTACGGGGCGGACTGCCCGGTTGTGGTGGCCTATCGCGTCGGCTGGCCGGACCAGGCCTTCATTCACGGAACGCTCACCGACATTCGCGACAAGGTGCGCGAGGCCAAGCTCACCCGCACGGCGCTGATCTTCGTCGGGCGCGCGCTCGAACCCGCCGCAGACTTCCGCGACAGCGCGCTCTATGACGCAGACCACGTCCATGTGCTGCGTCCGAAACGAAAGGCAAAGAGCTGAATTTTCAGCCGAATTTGCATCTGGTGCCCGTCTTCCCCTAGGATCGGACACGCCGAACAGGGGAGGACTGCCATGTCGCCGGAAAATCCGTTGCTTGTGCGCGCCATCTCGCTCGGGGGCGACAAGCGGAAGATCACCGAGTTCTACGACGAGTGGGCAAAGGCCTACGACCACGACATGACCGACACCATCGGCTATGTCGGCCATGTGGTCACGGCCGAGGCGCTCGCCCCGCTCGTCTCCGGCGACGCGGAAATCCTCGATGCGGGCTGCGGCACCGGTCTTGTCGCGGTGGAACTGAAGAACCGCAATGCCGCCCTTCGCATCGACGGCATTGACCTGACGCAGGGCATGCTCGACGAGGCGGCAAAGACGGGTGCCTATCGACAGCTCGTTCCCGGTGACCTGACCGCGACGCTTCCCTTTCCCGACAATTCCTATGACGGCATCGTCAGCGCCGGCGTCTACACAAACGGCCATGTCGGGCCGGAAGGCATCGAGGAACTGGTGCGCATCGCCAAACCGGGCGCTCCCATCGTTCTGACGGTGCGCGACACCGCCTGGGAGGCGGACGGCTTCGACGTCCATATCCGCGATCTGGAAACGGCCGGGCGCATCCGTGTGCGCGAAATCCGCCACAGCCCCTATCATGCCAACGAGGACATTTTCTGCCATCTGTGCACGCTGGAAGCCGTTTGATCGCGAACGACGCTTTCCCAAGGATTTGAAATCCCTGTTCGTTTTTCCTAGGCTGGACCAAATCAGCCAAAGGAGAGACACGCCATGGAGCCGGAAAACCCGCTCTTGAAACGCGCCTATGCCCTGGATGGCAACGCCACGGAAATCCGCTCGCTCTACCGCGACTGGGCACAAAGCTATGATGCCGACACGGTTGACGGCATGGGCTACGTCGCGCCCGAACAGGCCGCCGAGGTTCTCGCCGATCGGCTCGACGGCGCGGCGATGATTCTCGACGCAGGGTGCGGAACGGGGCTTGTCGGAGAGGCGCTGAGCCGGCAAAAGACATCCGGTGTTATGATCGACGGCATCGATCTCAGCGCCGGAATGCTGGAGCGCGCCGCGCAGAAGAACGTCTATCGCAAGCTTTCCGAGGCCGATCTCACCAAGCCGCTTGATCTGGCGAAGGACAGCTACGACGGGGTCGTCAGTGTCGGCGTCTTCACCAGCGGCCATGTCGGCCCGCTGGCCATGGACGAGCTTGCACGCATCGCGCGCCCCGGCGCGCCGGTGGTCGTGACCGTTCACGAAAAGGTTTGGGGCCCGGACGGTTACGCCGACCACCTGAAGGCGATGGAGGCGAAGGGGCTTGTCCGCGTGCGCGAGATTCGCGACGCTGCCTACCACGAAAAGGAAGGTTATTCCTGCAAGCTCTGTGTTCTGGAAGCCGCCTGAGGATCGCTCATCGCCCGGCGATGACATGCCAAGACGTCGTCATCGCGCGGCGATGATGTGGGCGAAGGACCCCATGACGTTGCCCACCCTAAGCCCCATGTCGGCAAGCTGCGTCCCGGTCGCGTCCACTGCAGAGAACAACCGCTCCGCCGCGCCTTCGCGGGTGGTCGAGGCATAGTGGAACTCATGGGCCGAGAGCGGTCCGGCGAAGGTCGTGTCGGACGTCGGCGTCAGCACCCGGTAGCCCAGCTGCAGCTTGCGCGTCGCGAAGCTCGTCTCCAGCGGCAAGAGCCCCGCCATGGCATGGCGGGTGCCATCGGCGTCACGCAGACCCTGCCCGAGCGTCATGTAGCCGCCGCACTCGCCGTAGACCAGCGCGCCGCGCGATGCGGCGGCGCGCAGGCCGTCCAGAAACCGCGTGGCGGCGGCAAGCCGGCCGGCGTGCAGCTCCGGATAGCCTCCGGGCAGATAGACGGCATCGGCGCTCGCGTCCGGGGCCTCGTCGGCAAGCGGCGAGAAGACCGTCAGCTCCGCGCCCGCCGCGCGCCAACTCCCAAGCAGGTGCGGATAGCAAAAGGCGAAGGCGATGTCGCTGGCAATGGCGATCCGCTGGCCGGGCGGCGGCAGGAGCGAGGCTCCTGGCGCTGCCGCGACGGGAGTGGACAACGCCCGCAGCCCGTCCAGATCGATATGTTGCGCGCAGATCGTTGCGGCCGCGTCCAGAAAAGCGCCGAGTTCGGCGTGTTCGTCCGCCTGCACCAGTCCCAGATGCCGTTCGGGAAGCGCAAGGGCCGAATCGCGCGGCACCGCGCCCAGCACCGGTATCCCGAGTGGGCGAAGTGCGGATCGCAGCATCGCCTCGTGGCGGGGGCTGCCAATGCGGTTGAGGATCAGGCCGGAAATGGAAATGTCCGCGCGATGGTCTCGAAACCCGCGCACGAGCGCTGCAACGGACTGCGCCTGTTTCGCGCAGTCGACGACGAGCACGACCGGAATGTTCAGGATCGCGGCGAGGTCGGCGGCCGAGCCGCTGCCATCGGACGCGCCGTCGAACAGCCCCATGGCGCCCTCGACGAGAAGAAGCTCCGCGTCCTCGCCGAAACGCGACGCGAGCCCTCGGATATGGTCGGCCGACATCGCCCAGGCATCGAGATTGACGCAAGTTCGACCGCTGGCGGCTTCGTGGAACCTCGGGTCGATGTAGTCCGGGCCGGATTTGGCGGAGGCGACATTGACGCCCGCGGTTTTCAGGGCGCGCAGCAAGGCGAGCGTCAGGGTGGTCTTGCCGGCGCCGGAGTTCGGCGCCGCGATCAGAAGACCGGCGGCGCGTGGCTGGCTCATCCGGTTTCTGACGTTCGCCTGAGATTGAGCGGGTCGGGGTCGAGGCTGCGGCCCTGAGCCGCACCGAGCCAGTCGAGCCCCGCGCGCAGGCGCACCACCTCCCCGACACAGACGATGGCCGGCGGTTCCAGCGTGGCCTTGGCGGCATCTTCGGCGGCGCGCCCGAGCGTCGTTTCCAGCACCTGCTGGTTGGTGAGCGTGCCGTTGCAGACGATTGCCACCGGCTCGTCGGCGCGCCGTCCGGCGTCGAGCAGGTTCTGGCTGATCTGCGCCAAATGCTTCATCGCCATATACATGACGATCACGGGGGACCCCCTGGCGATTGCATCCCAGTTGATCGCCGACGGAGCAAGCCCCGTCTGGTCGTGGCCGGTGAGGAAGGTCACAGCCTGGTTGGTGTCGCGGTGCGTCGCCGGAATGCCGGCATAGGCCAGCCCGCCGATGCCGGCGGTGACGCCGGGAACGATGCGAAACGGTACGCCGGCGCCCACGAGCGTCAGCGCTTCCTCGCCGCCGCGTCCGAAGACGAACGGGTCACCGCCCTTCAGCCGCAGCACGCGGTGCCCGCCGCGGGCGTAGTCGATCAGCTTGAGCGAGATGTCGCGTTGCTTCGGGCTCGGCTTGCCGCCGCGCTTGCCGGCATAGTCGATGATCGCGCCGGGTTTGGCGAGGTCGAGAATGCTGGTGTCGACGAGTGCGTCATAGACGATGACGTCGGCGTGGCGCAGGCCGTTCAGCACATGCAGCGTCAAGAGGCCGGGATCGCCGGGACCTGCGCCGGCCAGCCACACCCAACCGGCCTCGAAATCGGGAAGGCGGAGGCGGGACGGATCAAGGCCGTCTGTGAGATCGTTTGGCGTCGTGCTCATGTCCCTTCGGTTTTACGACGCGTGGGCGTCCGAGCCAAGGTCAACTTGCGTCGGCTTCTATTGAAATCGCGACCTTTGCACCCTTTGCCGTGACGCTCATCGCGGCCCGCCCTATAGTCCGGCGCATGAACGCAAGGGATACCACCGAACTGCGCCGGGGTTGGACCACGGGCGCCTGCGCCACGGCGGCCGCCAAGGCCGCCTATCAGGCGTTGCTCACCGGTGCGTTTCCCGATCCGGTGGAGATCGTCCTGCCCAAGGGCGAACGTCCCGCATTCGCGCTTGCCCGTGAGACGCTGGAGGGAGACGCGGCGCTTGCGGCCATCGTCAAGGATGCGGGCGATGATCCCGACGTCACCCACGGCGCGCTGGTGATCGCGCGGGTACGTCTCGCGCAGGCCGGCAGCGGCGTGGTGTTTTGCGCCGGCGAGGGCGTGGGAACGGTGACCCGCGAGGGCCTGCCGATTCCCCCCGGCGAGCCGGCGATCAATCCCGTCCCCCGCCAGATGATTGCAACCGCCATCGCCGAGGTCGCCGAGGCCCACGGCGGCAGCGGCGATGTCGAGGTGGAAATCTCCATTCCCGGCGGCGAGGCACTGGCGCAAAAGACCATGAACCCGAGGCTCGGGATCGTCGGCGGGCTGTCGATCCTGGGCACCACCGGGATCGTGCGGCCGTTTTCCTGTGCGGCCTGGATCGCCTCCATCCATCGCGGCGTCGACGTCGCTCGTGCTGCGGGCATCACCCATGTCATCGGCGCCACCGGCGCGACGTCGGAGACGGCTGCGCAGGCGCGCCATCCGGTCCTGCCGGAGATGGCCTTGCTCGACATGGGCGACTTTGCCGGTGGCCTGCTCAAGTATCTGCGGGCCCATCCCGTGCCGCGCCTGACGCTTGCCGGCGGCTTCGCCAAGCTGGTGAAACTGGCCCAGGGCGCGCTCGATCTTCATTCCGCGCGCAGCCAAGTCGATTTCGAGGCGCTGGCTGACGTGCTGCACGGCGAGGGGGCATCGCCGGAGTTGGTCGCGGCCGCACGCGGCGCAAACACCGCCAAGGAAGTACTGGACCGCGCCGAACGCGAGGGCGTTGATGTCGCGGGCGCGGTGGCGCGCGCGGCGCATGCGGCGGTGCGCAAGGTGCTGCGCGATGCGCCGGTCGATCTGGAGGTTCTCGTCGTCGACCGCGCCGGACGGATCGTCGCCGAAGTCCCGTTCCAAAGCGCTCGACCGTCACCGGGGGAGGGTGGATGCGTCTCCTGATTCTCGGTGGAACGGGCGACGCGCGCGCGCTCGCCGCCCGGCTTTGCGAAGATGCACGGTATTCCGTGATCGTGTCGTTGGCCGGCGTTGTCGCGCGGCCCGAGGTTTATGGCGCCGAAACGCGGGTTGGCGGATTTGGCGGAATCGATGGGCTTTCCGTCTATCTCGCGGAAAGCGAAATTGATGCGGTTGTCGATGCCACCCACCCTTTCGCGGCGATGATGTCTGAAAACGCGGCCGTCGCCTGTCGCCGGACCGGGGTCGCTCTGCTGCGCCTCGACCGGCTGCCGTGGGCGCCGGAGGCGGGCGACGACTGGCATGAGGTCGCCGACCTGTGCGGCGCGGCGAGTGCGCTTCCCCTCGCAGCACGTCCCTTTCTGGCCATCGGGCGCAAGGAAATCGGCGTTTTCGCGCCGCGCGGCGATCTTGACTGCCTGATGCGAATGATCGATCCGCCCGCCCCCGATCAGCCGCTGCCGCCCGGTCGGCTGGTGCTTGGCCGTCCCCCTTCGGACCCGGAGATGGAATGCGCGGCGTTTCGCGACCATGGCGTGACCCATGTGGTCACCAAGAACAGCGGCGGCCCCTGGGGCTATGCCAAGCTCGAGGCGGCGCGGCGTCTCGGTCTTCCGGTGATCATGGTGCGCCGCCCGCCGGGGCCCGGCGGCGAAACGGCCTTGGATGTCACGGAGGTCCTGACCTGGCTCGAGCGCCGCATCGGCGAGGACTGAAGGCCGGTTTCAGGCGCGTGCGCGCTTTGCGCCGAGCCATAGGCCGCCGATCTTCAACAGATAGCGGACAATGCCGAGCGTATAGCGACCGCCGAGGCGTTTGGGCTCCTGCGCAAAGCGGAAGACCCATTCCAGTCCGAGCCGGCGCAGAATGCCGGGTGCGCGCGTAACTTCGCCGGCGGTGAAATCGAACAGCGCGCCGACGCCGAGCGCAAGCGGCACGTCGAGTGAGGGCGACAGGGCCTCGATCAGGTATTCCTGCTTCGGGTTGCCCATCGCCACCAACAGGATATCGGGAGCGGCCGCGTTGATGCCCGCGACGATTTCCGCGTGATCGTCGGGGCTGAAATAGCCGTCGCGGTGACCGCAGATGACGATGTTTTCATGCGTGAGGGCGAATCGCTCCGCTGCACGGGCGACGATGTCCGGCTTCGCGCCGAGAAGATACACGCGTGTCTTGGACGGCGCGGCCGCGAGAAGGGCGGGAATAAAGTCCGTGCCGTTGAGATTGCCGGGAAAGCCCTCGCCGGTGAGAAGCTTTGCGCCGATTTCCGCGCCGATCCCGTCATTGAGCACGAGAAAACCTTCAAGGGTTTGCGCGAATTCCGGGTTGTCCATCGCCAGCAACAGTCCATGCGCATTGGCGAAGGCGACGCGCAGCGGCGGACCGTCCGGGACGCGGGCAAGCAATTGCTCGATGGCCTGAGGCCGCGACAGTCGGGCAACAGCGACCGGGCCGATGCGAACCTGCGCCGGCGTTTTCGTCGCGTGTTCGGTTGGACGCTCGCTGTTCATGATCCTCGCTCTCGTGATGCTCGTCGCAGCTTAGGCGCGAAGTGCAAACCAGGTGCTAATCGCGCAAGGAATTTTATGACAGCGTGATCAC
The DNA here is from genome assembly GCF_900105595.1 of Stappia sp. ES.058. Taxonomy (GTDB): domain Bacteria; phylum Pseudomonadota; class Alphaproteobacteria; order Rhizobiales; family Stappiaceae; genus Stappia. The sequence goes on from NZ_LT629784.1 coordinate 4,525,233, forward strand.
CGGTTGTCCGAGCCGCGGGATCAGCGGGCTTGCGAATTGTTAACCATGTTCAGTCATTGATTGGACTGAGACGAACCCTTTTCGGCCCCGACCAGACGGTGGCGCGAACGGATTTCCAGGCGGCGCGCGAACATGATCGATATCTATCAGATTCCCGGCATTCTGCGGAAACGAATTGGGTGGCTGATCGCGCTGCCGATTGTCTTCATGACGCTTGCATTGGTCTTTCTCGCGCTCAAGACGCCGGAATACAGCACCAGCGCCGAACTTTTGATCGAACCGCGCGGCCTGCAGATCGTCGGCAACGACATTCTGGCCCGCGACAGCGGTGATGCGTTGCAACGGCTGGCCGTCGACAGCCAGACCTATGTGATCCTCTCGCAGGCGGTGCTTGAGGATGTCGTCGAACGCCTCGACCTGGTCGACGATCCTGCTGTCACCCAACTGCCCGGTGGCGGTCTGCTTTCCCGCCTGCTCGGCGGTGGCGCCCCGACACCGACAAAAGAGGATATCCAGGCGGCCGCGATCGCGGGATTGAAGAAACGCCTGCAGGCGGTTCGTGTGGAAAAAGCTTTTGTCATCAATATTATCGCACGTCATCCGGATCGCTTCGCGGCCGCGGCGATCGCCAATGAGGCGGCGCGGGCCTATCTTGACGAGGCGCGACGCTCGCGGGCTGACGCCACCTTGCGGGCCAGTGTCGCGCTGCAGGCGCAGGCGGCGGACCTGAAGGAGCGCGTCGAGACGGCCGAGGCGGCGGTTGAGACGTTCCGGGCCGAAAACGGACTGATCAGCACGGGTCAGCGCGGCCTTGTGGTCGATCAGCAGCTTCAGGAGACCAACACCCAGCTCACCCAGGCGCGGGTTGAACTGGAGCGGGCGAAATCGAACGCGGAACTCCTCAAGACCCTGACCGTGACGGACATCGAGGCGGGCGGCCTGCCGGCCAATCTGCAAACCACCACGCTCGGGTCGTTGCGCGTTCAGTTCGCCCGCATCGCCGAACGCGAGGCGCAGGCGGCAACCACTCTGGGCGCAAACCATCCGCAGTTGCGCGAGCTCCGCTCCCAGCTTGACAACACCCGCCGCCTGATCGCCGATGAACTGTCGCGGGTGCGCCGCTCTGTCGACAGCGATCTGCAGCGCGCGCTGGCCAATGTCGCGGCGCTGGAAGGGGAGGCGGACCGGCTCGCCTCGAGCAATGTCGACCAGAGCCGATCGCAGATCCGCTTGCGGCAACTGGAAAACGAAGCCTCGTCTCTGGGGACCGTTTACAACTCCTTCCTGAGCCGGGCCAACGAGCTGCAGGAGCAGCAGGAAATCGATACCAGCAACTCGCGGGTCATTTCGCGCGCGGTGGCGCCCCTGAAGGCGAACGGTCCCTCGGGCCTGATCGTTCTGGCGGCGGCAGGCGTCTTCGGTTTCGCGCTTGCGGCAGCCGGCGGCGTTGGCTGGGAGATGATCAACGGAAAGCTCAGCTCCGACCGGGAACTGGTCGAACGCACAGGCGTACCGCTCATCGCAAGGCTCAGCGCTCCCGGTGCCGGCAGGACGTCCGGTCGCTTTTCACGCTTCGTCCCGGGCGAGGACCCGGCGACCGGTGCCGCCGAACGCCAGCTTGCTGTGGCCCGCATCGCCTACGCGCTGCGCCACGCCTTTGCCGAAGAGCGCCCGGCAAACATTCTTGTCGTCTCCGCCGGCCTGGAAAGTGCGCTGTCGCCGCTGGTGCGTGCGATCGCCAGCGGCCTGTATGATATGGGGGAAGACGTCCTGCTGGCGCGCACCGATGCGGGTGTCGCGATGACGGCGCCGCGTCGGGACATGCTTCCTGCGCAGATGCAGGAGGCGAAGCGCACCCGTTTGTCCAGCCGCCGGCGCGCGGGTCCCGCACTCGAGGAGGACGGTTTCGGCCCCGCGCCGATGCGCAGCGGCGTGGCCGCGGCACCCTTCACCGTCGAGCGTCTGGACGGGCATGCCCATGTGCCGGGAGGCGACCAGATCGGCGCGGGCGCGGGCGAGGACGAGTTCCTTCTGATCGACGGCGGCTCAGCCCTGTCCAATCCCTATCTGCCGGTGCTGCTCGGACAATGCGACGCGATCCTTCTCGTCACGAACCTCGGGCGGACCTCGCGACAGGATCTCGACAGGACGCTGACGCTGTTGCAGCCCTGGCAGGACAGGATGATCGGCAATGTTGCGCTCGCAGCCTGATCCTGCTCCGGGATCGCGGGCCGCATCGTTGCCGCGCGGCTTTTCGTCCGTCGCGACGCGCCCCGACACCTATGACCTGTGGCTGCGGGCGGTCTTCGCCATCGTGATCGCAGCACTGGTGTTCAACTGCCTTCTGGCATTCGTCAACACGCGGGTGATGGGGATTTCCGCAAGCCATGTGATGCTTGTGGAAGTCCTGCTGATCGGCACGGGTTTCATGCTGGCGCTGGAGCGGCGGGTCGATCTTTATGTCGTGCTGACGATCTATCTCAGCTATATGGCGCTGATTCTGGCGATGCGCGCAGAACTCGACCTGAAGGGGATCCGTGACGGGCTTATCCCGATCTGTTTCTACTTTCTCGGTCGTGGCGTGCGCGACATCCGCTCGGTCGACAAGCTTGTGATGGCCTGTGCCGCCATCGTCATCGGGGTCGGCCTGTTTGAATACTTCCTGCTCGACGTCTTCATCGCAAACATCAACATCAATGACTATTACATCGCGCGCGGAACCATCCAGGCCGGTGACAACTTTAATGAAGGGTCCGATCTCTTCATCAGCGGCATTCGCCCCGAGGGACGGAATTTTTTCCCCTTTCTCGGCAGTCACCGCGTGTCGTCGGTGTTTCTGGAACCGGTGTCGATGGGCAACTTCGGCGCGTTTCTCGGCATGTGGGCGCTGTTTCGCAAGGACATGGCGCGGCGCAAACTGCTGTTCGCTGCCTCCGCGACCGTGATCATCCTGGGCGATGCCCGGTTCGGCCTGTTTGTGTGTTTTGCCTTCTTCGGCGCGTTCCTGGCCTATCGCTTCGTGCCGCGCGTCGTGTGGTGGCTGGTTCCGGCGATGCTGGCGTTTCTGCTCGTGCTTTACGGCCTCTCCACCACCCAGGTCGGCTGGGACGACAATCTCGGCGGGCGCTGGTTCCACTCTGCGCGCCTTTTCCTGAAGCTCGACCTTCCGGGACTGTTCGGCGTTTCAGGTGTTGAGACGTTTCTCGACGACAGTGGCTATGCCTATACGCTGCACCAGTTCGGTCTCATCGGCGTGATCGTCCTCTGGACGGTCTTCGTCTTCGTGCCGGTGCGCTCGAGCGACGCCTGGCGGTTCCGCGCGCTTGTCATCACCTATGTCAGCCTGCTGATGGTCGTGTCGAACTCGATCTACTCGATCAAGACGGCGGCGCTGTTGTGGCTGTGCGTCGGGGCGACGGATGTCTGGGCGGGATTTGCCGCGGGCAAGCGCGCCAGATCGAAGGCGCCCGAGGCGCCGCCGCCGTTTCGTCAGCGTCCGAGAACCTCGCGGTACAGTGCTTCGTAGCGCAGCGCTGTCGCATCCCAGGAATAGGTTTGCGCCTGGGCAATCGAGGTTTCGCGTGCCGCTGCCGGATCGCCGGTGATGCGCGCGTAAGCCGCGTCGATCGCTTTTGCCGCGCCCTGCGGATCGTCGAAGTCGCACAGAGCGATGCCGTCATGCTTTTGCGCGAAGGCGGTGAAGGCGGCGTTTCCCTCCACCACGCTCGACAGGCCCGCACTCATGGCCTCGATCAGCGCGATTCCGAAGCCTTCGTATTGCGAGGCGCTGACGAAGAGGCTTGCGCCGCCCAGAAGCATGCGCATCTCGCCGTCGCTTGGCCCCACATGCAGATCGACATTGTCGCCGAGATTGCGGCTTGCGATCATCGCCTCAATGTCGTCCCGGCTCCAGTCGAACGGCGTGCCGACGATGGCGAGCCGCCATTCGCGGTCATCGGCAACAAGTCGGGCCATGGTGTCGAGCAGCAGGTCGATGCGCTTGTTGTGTGCCAGCCGGCCGATGGTGATCAGCGACTTTGCCGGTGCGGGGGATCCTGCGCCGGCAAACTTGTCGATATCGACACCGTTTTCGATCAGGCGGACCTTGTCGGGCGCGACGCCGGCGAAGCGCTCGTAGTCGCTTTCGCTGCAGCAGGCGAGCGCGCCGTAGCGCGTCGCCGATGCCCAGGTGATCGAGCGGAACCAGATCCGCTTCAACATGCGATAGTTGGAGCTGTGGAAGAAGCCGCCGTGGGTCGTTGCGATCAACGGCTTGCGGTGCAGCCAGCGCGTTGCCGCCAGCGCATCGAAGAAGAAATCGATGGCATGGACATGCACCAGGTCGGCATCGGCGAGTTCCCGCAGGAAGCCAAGGCACACAGGATAGCGCGTCGAGCCGAAGTAGGGCAGGCGAACCACTTCCGCGCCGTCGATGATCTCGCGGCGGGCCAGCTTGGTGCCGTCGCCGCGAAACAGGCGGTCACAGGTGATGATGCGGATGCGCCGGAACCGGCCGCGCTGACGCGCCACCAGGCTGGCAACGAAATCCTCCAGCCCGCCGACGCTCGGCTTGTACTGCCGCACCACATGCACGAGCACCGCATCGCGGAACGGCGGTGGGTCGAGCATGGTTCGCGCGCCCTGTATCGCGGCGACGCCCGTGGGCTCGGGAGAAACGGTATCCGCCGGCTTCATCCGCGCGCTCCCGTCGACGCGAGATGTGGACGTCCGCTTTCGACCACGACAGGATTTCCGCCTCGGGTCGCGACGGCGCGAAACAGGCCGTTCACGCCGCAGGCGGTATAGGCCGCACTGTCCTCGGTGTATTCGCCGTTTTGCCGGGGCAGGAGAAACCGGTCGTCGAGATGGGCGGGAAACAGGCAGCCGGCGGTCGTCGTGACGCCGCTGCGAAATCCGGCAGCCCGCACGATCTCAGCCTCGCGGTGCCCGTTGATCGAAGGGGGCCCGTAAGGATAGGCGAAATGTCTGACTTCCCGGCCCAGCCGGTCTTCTAGATAGGTCTTGTTGTCCACAATATCATGGTGGACGCTGTTGGCATCCAGCAGCGTGAGGGCACGGTGGGTTGTCGTGTGCGCTCCGATCTCGATCAGCGGATGCCGGTCGATCTCCACCATTTCGCTTTCGCCGATCGCGCGCACGTCGACGATATCGGGCAGTGAAACGTGGTGTTTCGCAAAGGTTGCTTCCAGCATCCCGGCCCTGTGGAAGTCCTCCCAGACCCAGGCGGTCGCACGCCGCAGCCCGGCGGTCTTGCTCGCAAGGTCGGAACAGGAAAAGCGAACGCCCATCGGCTCGATCTCGACGGTGTCATTGTCGAGGAACAGGTGCTTGAGGCCGAGCCACCAGGCGTTGATCGTGCGGGTCAGCATTTCCGTTGGAACAAAGATCGTTGCCGGCGCGCGATGGCGCTCCAGCATCGGCAAGGCGATGTCGATGTTGGAGCGGTAGCCGTCATCGAACGTCAGCACCGCGAAGGGCCGCGCGCCGGGGTCGCTCAGCCGGATCAGGGCTTCGTCCATCGTGACGATGTCGCGCCCGCTTTTGCCAAGATCGTTGAGAATCCGCGCGAAGTCGGCACTGCGGCAGCCCTGGTCGAGGTCGGCTCGCGGGTCTGGCGTGAAATCGTGAAACATCAGGATCACGCCGCGCCCGCCATAGATGCGCCCGATCGCGACCGGCAGCCGACTGGCGCGCAGGAGACGCAAGCCCGCAGTCTTGACGCGGCGTTTTGCACGTTCAGCGAGGCTCAGTCCAGGAGTGACAGTCGTAAGCGGGGCCATGCGGATCGGCTTTCATCCTTTTTTCTGGACCGGGATCGACACACTTTTGGCGAATCAAACAGGTGCGGAGGTGACCGATCATGGAGCCGGTGGCATGAACATCCGGTTGAAAGACCTCTGGCCGGGTCGGATCCTGCGCGTATGGTAAACCAAAAGCCAACGCTCGAATGACCCTGTGGCGCCGACGGGCCATGCTCGGAAGCGTTGGCGTGGGGTTTCCGCGTTTAACCCGCTGTTTAGACCGATTTCGAAACGCGGCGCGCGAAGCGGCGGCGATGATGATCCGGAACACGGCAGGTTAAGAAATACCCGGTATTTTCCGGATGATCGTACCTGCATGACCCAGATCCGCAAGAAAGCCAATTGTTCACATGCGCGTCCTTATGGCCTGTGCCGCCTTCCCGCCCTTCATCGATGGGGGCGGTCCGATTTCCGCTCTGCTGCTGGCGAAGATGCTGCTGGCAGAGGGGCATGATCTGCGCGTGGTGAACATGGCGGATACGGCGAAGCACGAGACGGTCGAGGGCATCGAGGTGCACCGGATTCGTCCGGCCAACGTCTACTGGAACTACCGGCGGCCGCGTCCGGCCTGGAAGAAACTCGCCTGGCATGCGCTTGAAAATGGCAATCCGCGTGCCTACGCCGCCATGCGTCGCGAGATCCGCGACTTCGCCCCGGACATCCTTTTGACCGACAGCATCGAGAACATCAACGTCGCCTCCTGGGCGGCCGCGCGGTCTTTGGGGGTTCCGGTTGCGCACACTTTGAGGAGTGTCTTTCTGCTGTGTTGGCGTGGCTCGATGCAGAAGGGCAGCCGAAACTGCGAAGGCCAGTGCGCCACCTGCTGGGTGTCATCGCTCGGCAAGAAGCATTTCAGCCGCTACGTCGACGGCGTATGCGGCGAAACCAACGACGTGATCGCCCGGCATGTCGACCGCGGCTATTTTCCGAATGCGCTGACGCGCCAGATTCCCGGCGCAATCGAAAAAATCGCCGTCGACGCGCCGCGCGCCGCGCCGGCGAACCGGGCATTGCGCGTTGGCTTCTTGGGGGTTCACACCCTGTACAAGGGGCTCGACGTTCTCGGTCGCGCCGCGCTAATCCTTGGCGATCGCGAGATGGAGTTCCATGTGGCCGGCACCGGGACCCCGGCCGACGAACGGGAGCTGAGAGCGCAGTTTCCCGAACACAACACCCGCTTCTGGGGCTGGACCGATCAGCAAACGTTTTTTCCCGAAATCGACGTTCTGGTGTTTCCCTCCACTGGACGGGAGGCCTTTGGACGGGTTGCGGTCGAGGCCTTCGCCTATGCGGTTCCCGTCATCGGCTCCGATCTCGGCGGCATCGCCGAAACGGTCGAGCCGGGTCGCAACGGCTTGCTGTTTGCGCCGGGCGACGCGGAGGCGCTTGCCGCCAACCTGACGCGACTCGCGGAAAGCCCCGACCTCTATGCGCGGCTGTCTTGCGGGGCGCTTGAAAGTGCGCAGACCTATCTGCGTCCCCGCATTGCCGCTCTCAACACCGCGTTTCTTGAAGACACGCTGCATCGCCATGCAAGTCGTACTGCCACACCGCGTGATGAGGTGGCGCTGTGAAACGCATCCGCAGGCTGGTTGCCGGCAAGGGATTCAGGCGTCTGTTCTGGTCGCTGTTCAGCCGCTTCGGCAGCACGCTTCTCAGCTTCGCCGTTCTTTTCGCCGCCAGCCACTCGCTGGAGACGGCGGAATACGGTCTCTACATCTTTCTGTTTTCCGTCGGCACATCGCTCGGACTGATCTTCGCCCTCGGGCAGCCGGTGCTGCTGGTGAAGCATTTCCGGCTGAAAGGCCATGTGCCGGGCGAGAGCAATCAGGCACTCCTGTTTGCCAATGCGCTCTGGCTTGCCTTGGGTATCGGCATTCAACTCCTGGCGGCTCTGGTGATCTGGATTTTCTCCGACCGTTTGTCCGCGCCTTACAATTCCTTGCCGATCGCGCTTTTGTTCGGTGCGGTTTTCACCTTGAGCGAATACCTGCAAAACTACTTTCGCATTCACGGTCGGATCGTGATGGCTCTCGTGCCGCGCGAGAACCTGTGGCGGCTTTTATCGGTGATCACGTTGCCGGCGCTCGCCTACGCGGGCCTGCTCGTGAGCGGCGCGGGCGCGACCGAGATCGTGACCGGGCTGTTGTTCCTGATGGTGGGCTATCAGGCGGTATCCTTCGTCCGGCACGAGGGGCTGGGGTTCCTGTCCCGCTCAGCGGCGCGGTCACGCGACATTCCCTGGCGGCGCTGGAACGCGGAGACGCTCAACTTCAGCGCCAACGGCTTTTTCAACGCCGCCTCCTCGTATCTGGAAACAATTCTGATCGGTGTGACCATCGGGCTCGAGGTTGCCGCATTGTACTTCGTGGCCTACCGCATTGCGATGTTGCTGACCTTGCCCGTTCTGGCGATCGACACGGTCGGAATTCCGCTGATTTCGGCGAGGTTTCAGGAAAACGATCGTCCCGGCGCGCAGAAACTGGTGGCGATGCTGTCGGCCGGAAGCTTTGCACTCGCGGCTGTCGGCGGCGTGATGCTCTATTTCGTCGGGCCTTATATCCTCTACATGTTCGATCCCGCCTTCGTTGAGCATTTCGATGTGCTGGTGCTTCTGTCGCTGGCTGCTATCAGTCATGCGTTTTTCGGACCTGGCACCTGGCTGACGATGATTGGCGGCGGTGAATCGTATCTTCTTCGCATGCGCAGCGTCGTTTTCGTTCTGTATGCCGGCCTGCTCTACCTCCTCGGCCGGCAGTTCGGTCTTGAGGGCGTCGCCATCGCCGGCTGGGCGCAGCTGGTGATCGTGCACCTTCTGTCGCGCCACTGGCTGATGCGAAACTGGCGGGTTGACAATATGGCCACCGCAATCTTCGGTGTCTGGCGTGGACGCGGCGACGATGGCGACCGCCGACCCTCGAACCCCGCGGGGCTCGATCAAGGCGGGGGAAGCTCCCATGCGCGGCTCTGACGCCCGTGCCTCGTATCGCACCTGGGCCGTTTTGGGGGCGGTCCTGATGCTTGCCATTGCCCTGTCGGCAAGGCAGGCGGGTGCGGACTGCCTGCGCGGGGCAAATGTCGCAGGCGCCGAGTTCGGTGACCTGCCGGGCGTGCATGCCAAGACCTACATCTATCCCTCGCGGGCAACGCTTTCCTATCTGCGCGCAAAGGGCATGAACGCAGTGCGCCTGCCGTTTCGCTGGGAGCGCCTCCAGCCGAAGCTCGATGCGCCGCTTTCCGACAGCGAATTCTCCTTCCTGGACAAGACGGTCGCCGAGGCGGCGGATATGGGTCTCACCGTCATCCTCGACCCGCACAACTATGCAAGATACCGGGGCGACTTCGTCGGAGGCGACACGGTTCCAGCCTCCGCCTTCGCCGATTTCTGGCGTCGGCTGGCAGTTCGCTACAAGGGCCGCGAGAAGGTCGTCTTCCTGCTGATGAACGAGCCGACGGGGATTTTTGCGCGCGACTGGCTCCCTTCCGTCAACGCGGCGATTGCGGCGATCCGGGAGACGGGCGCCGACAATCTCGTCATGGTTCCCGGCACGATCTGGACCGGCGCGTCGCATTGGTTCGACGAACAGCCCGGCGGCTCGAACGCCGAGGTGCTGACAGGCGTCGTCGATCCTCTCAACCGGTTCGTGTTCGATGTGCATCAGTATATGGACGCGGACTTTTCCGGCACGAAAACCGCCTGCAGCCGCGTCGACGATGCGATGACCGCGATCGGGCGGCTGACGCGGTGGCTGGAGGAGACCGGCAATGCGGCTTTTCTCGGCGAGTTCGGTGGTCATGCAAGGCCCGATTGCTATCGCGGGCTTGTGCGCCTGGCCGGCTATCTCAATGCGCGACCCGACGTCTGGGCCGGCTGGGCGATCTGGGCGGCAGGCGACTGGTGGGGCGACTATCCCTTGTCGGTGCAGCCGGAAGACGGGCTCGACCGGCCGCAGATGGTGGCGATTTCCCGCCTGATCGCCCGGCGCTCGCAAGGCGAGAAAGCCTGCCCGGCGTTGGACAGACCATAAGGACCGAAACATGACGTCGAGCGGGATCACTTCGGGTGAAAAGGTCGGCAAAGACGGCGCTTTGATGCCCTTGACCGTTGCCGGAACGTTTGCCGTACTGCATTCGGCGCAAGGGGCCGTGGGCGTCGTGATTGCCGGCGCCTGGGGTTATGAGGATCTGTGCGCGCGCCGTTCGATGCGTCATCTTGGCGATCAACTCGCGGCATCGGGGTATCCGACGCTGCGGTTTGACTGGCCGGGCACGGGCGACGCGCCAGAGCCGGCCGCAGAAGTCGATGGCCTGGCCAACTTTGAGGCGACACTGGATGCAGTCTGCGCCTGGTTGCGGCAGATGCCCGGCGTGGAGCAAATCGTTCTGATCGGCTTCGGTCTCGGGGCGACGCTTGCCCTCAAATCGGTCGCGGAGGACCGCCAGGACGTGGCGGCGCTTGCCCTGCTGGCTCCCGTGGTGAAGGGGCGACCCTATCTGCGGGAACTTCAGGCGCGTGCGGCTATGATCGGCGAGATCACCGGTGCGGCGCCGGATTGCGCGCCGGGCGAGATGCTCTCCATCGGCGGTCTCGGGCTCAGTGAGCGTCTGGCTGCCGATATTCGTGTGCTTGATGTCACCGCGCTCGCCGGACAGTCCGACTTGCCGCCGGCCCTCGTGCTGTATCGCTCCGGCAAGAGCGCGGAAGAGGCGTTCGGCGAGGCGTTGCGGGTCCGTCCGGGCGGCGAGGCGCATGTCTTTGCCGGCTACGATGATCTGATGAGCGACCCGACCGCCTCGATCTGTCCGCACCCGGATTTCGACCGGCTGGTCGGCTGGCTGGTGCGCACCGTCCCGCCGCGCACATCCGGCGTGGCGCCCGTGCTGCCGTGTCCGCCCGTCCTTCAGGTTGCCGGGGGCGCGAGCGAGACGCCGCTCGCCTTCGGCACACAAGGCGGTCTGATCGGCATCTGGTGCGCACCGCATTCTCCCGCGTCCGGCGCGCTTCCCGTCGTCTTCCTCAATGCCGGCGCAACACCGCGTGCCGGCTGGGCGCGTGGCGCGGCCGAGGTCGCACGGGCGCTGGCCGCGCGCGGCATTCCCTCGTTGCGCATCGACCTTTCCGACATCGGCGACAGCCGGCCCCAGGCTGGCGGGCCGCCGATCGTGCACTATCACCCGGCCCAGATTGCGGATCTGCGTGCCGCCCTCGACCTGGTGGAACGGCAGGGGTACGGGGCCGGTGCCGTTGTCACCGGAAGCTGCGGCGGCGCCTATCTGGCGCTGAACGGCGCGGTGGAAGAGCCCCGCGTGCGCAAGGTGGTCGCCGTCAACCTTCAGCGCTTCCTCTGGGATCCGCGTGACGACGTCAACGAGGCGCTTCGCTTCGGCCACACTTCGGTCGGCGGCTATGGTCGCAAGATGCTGAGCGTCGAGAAGTGGAAACGGGTCCTGTGCGGAAAGACCAACGGTCTGGCGCTCTTGCGCTCGCTCCTGCGCCGGGGCTTCCGGCGGACAGAGCGCGATCTCGCGCCCTGGCTGCTCGGCCTTGCGCCCTTTTCCAGGCTCTATGCGAAGGTGCATTCGAACCTGGCGGCGCTCCGCGACCGGGGCGTCGGGGTGTGGCTGGTCTTCGGTGACGGCAATTCCGGACTTGCGCAGCTTCCGGTTTTCTTCGGCAAGGACCTCCGCCGACGCGTCGCCTATCCCAATCTCGCGATCATTGAGCTTTCCGACGCCGATCACAATCTGACCCAGCGCGGCGCGCGTGCGGAACTGGTCGATCTGTTGGCGTCTGCGGCGGCCGAGGGCGAGGTGCCGCGTCAGGTCGCGGAATAGGAGACCGTGTCGCTGTAAAGCGCGCGAACGAGGCCTGTCGGACCGGTCTCCTCCGCCCTGCCGCGCCGCCGGATCAGCCGGATCCGCTTCGCCCGTTCGGGCGCGAGATGAAACCAGTTGTCCTCCGCCTCGAAGCATGCGTCCTCGATCGAGACGGATTGCGCCACCCGGTCTGTTTTCAGCACCAGCACGTCGGAGCCGTCTGCGTCCCGGTCCATCGAGGCTGAAATCACCGCGCCGCGCGCGCACTGCGAGCGCCCGAGCGGAAAGTGAAACGCTTCGTCCAGCATGGTGCCGTCGGCATCGCTGAGCCGCACATGCACGCAGTCGTGCGAGGGCGGGCCGAAGCGGAAGGCGTATGTCACATCGAAAAAGGCGCCGATCAGGTCGGTGGCGGCGAGCGTACGCGCCTCGCGGGGAGCGAGCACCAGATCGCTTGATCCGGAGGCGACGGCAAGCCGACCATCGCGCAGGCAGGAGAGGTCGACCCGTAGCGCCTGTTCTTCCGCCGTCTCGTTCACGACATGGATGGCAAGGCCGTTGGTGCCTTCATCGGTGACAGAGACCGCCACGGGCCTGAAGGCCCGCTTCAAGGCGTACCAGGCCGATTTCGGCCGCCCGTCGTGGCCGACCACGCCCCATCCGGCACCAGGCGCAAGATCCTGGAAGGTCCACACCAGCGCGCCGGCGCAGTTTGATCCGGGACGGCGCCATTCGGCAAATGTCGCCTCCATCACCTCGGCGACGGCTGCCCGGCCGAAATCGAGCCAGGCTTGCGGGTCGCCGTGGCGGAGTTTCGCGGGCGACACGCCGTAGAGCGCCTCGACATAGTGATCGCGCACATCCTCGAAGTCCCATCCGACGCCCCGGTCGCGCGGCACGCCCTTTTTCCATGCCGGGTCATGCCCGGGGGCGGTGCCGCCCGGCAGGGCGCGCGCCTCGCCGTCGGGGATATTGGAAAAGGCCAGACACTCGGCGGCAAAGCGCACATTGGCGCGCCGCGCATCCTCAAGCGGGCGCAAATAGGCGCCGACGCCGTAGTAATGCGCCACGCCGGCATCGGGAGAAAACGGCATGGCTCCGCCGCACGGCGAATTCGGCACATAGGCGACGTCGGGGCGGATCTCGCGAACGGCCGCGGGCAGGATCTCCTCCGTCAGCGGCCCGCGCCAGCGGCTTTCGGGAAGCCCCAGCATCGCGGCCTGCTGATACATCTCGCTCCCGCCGCACACGACGGCAAGGCTGGGGGAGGCCTGCGTCGCGCGCAGGTGATCGCGGGTCTCGCGGCTTGCGGTGTCGACGAAACTCTCGTCCTTTGCCGGGTAGTCGAAATTGGCAAAGGGCAGATCCTGCCAGACGAGAATGCCGAGTTCGTCGCAAAGCTGGTGGAAGGCGGGGCCTTCCGGCGCCATCGTGCCGCCGATCCTCAGCATGTTCATATGGGCGTCGCGCGCGCGTTCCAGCCAGGGGCGGTAGCTTTCGCGCGATGACGGCAGCCGCAGGATGTCGGCATTGATCCAAACCGCGCCGCGGCAAAACACCGGCACGCCGTTTACCTTCAGCGCGAAGCCCTCGCGGTCTGCGCCGGCATCGACCTCGATGCGGCGAAAGCCGGTGCGTCCGAGCGCGATCTCGCCGGCCTGCGTTTTCAGCGTTAGATCGTGCAGATGTGGCGTGCCATGGGTGTGCGGCCACCAGGCCTCGATCCCGGGCAAGAGCATGTCGGCGCGCCACTGGCCGTCCTCGCCGGCTTCAAGCTCCGCGTCCCATCCCGCGCAGCGCAGGCTGGGCGCGGGCGTCCCTGCTGCATGCGGCAGGCGCAGGGAAACCTTGAGCCGGCCGGTGCTGTCCTCGCCGAGCGTGGCCTCGATTTCGAGATCATCAATCCGCACGGCCTCTTCTGCGATGAGATGCAGGCCGCGCCAGGGGCCGACGGCATGGACGTCGGGGCACCAGCCGGGCATGTGGCCGAGCAGCGTCGTGCGCATCAGCCTGAGCCCCGGGTGGGAGGCAAGCTGCGTGCGCCAGCGCGCGCGCGGCCCCTTGCGCTCCAGATGCGGATAGAGCGCGCGGAAGCACAGCATGAGATCGCCGGAGCCGTCGAGATCCAGCCGGACCTCGTGACGGGCATACATGCTGTCGGAAATCAGCACGGGCTGGCCGTCGAACCAGGCTTCGCAGACGGTCGCGAGACCCGGGGCGACCAGACGATAGGCGCCGGGCGCGGGCACCTCGACACGGGCGAGATACCAGACGTCGCGGTCGTGCAAGGGCGTCGGCGCATCCAGCGAGAAAAGCCCGGCATCGGCGAGCGCGCCGGCCGCCGTGCCCGGCACGCTGGCCGGGTGCCAGGCCGCATGGGGATCGCAGTCTTCCGGCGTGGCCCAGGCGCTCGCCTCGGTGACGGTCATGTCCCAGTCGACGCCGGCGAGCAGGTCGTCGGACGCATCGAGACGGCAGGGATCGATCATGGAAGCTCCGATCGCCCGTTTCCGGATCAGGCGGCGCGGCGGCGCGCCGGGGTGTCTTTGCACTCTTTCGCCAGGCGGGACACCGCCGGACCGAGGTCGCTCATCAGCCGGTCCCAGGCGTTTGCCGCCGGGGTCAGCCCGTCGCCGAGCCCGGCGAATTTCTTGCGTGCCAGCGCCCGGGCGAGCTGAAACTGCAGGCTCTTGCAGGTCGCGGCGATCTCGCGCGCGGCTTCCGCCGGCCCGGCGAACTCGCCGTTGGGACCGAGCCAGTCGAGATGGGTTCCGGCCAGCTCAAAGTTCGCGCCTGCCTGCCGCAGCGTGTTGAAGGCATATTTGTGAAAGATCTCGAACGGTCGGGCGCTCAGCGCCTCGATATCGGTGGCGAAGGTGGTCGCATAGGCCAGGAAGGGATTGGCCGCCGGGCGCCGGTCGTAGTGCACTTTCAGAAGGCGCAGCGCCTCTGTGCGGCGTGTCTCGGGCGCGGTCGCCGTTGCCGGAAGCTTGGCAAACTCCGTATAGGGCAGGAAGGGCAGCGCCTGCGCATGGAGGCCGCGCTGGAACACGCCGTCGAAATCCTCGCCTTCAAGCGCGAAGAAGCCGCCGTTGTGGAAGTAGCGCATCGTGCGGGCACTGGTGTCGAGCGCGGTGATCGCGACCGTTGTCTTGCCGTGTTCGATGCGATAGCTCACGCCCGGCGTATCGGGGAGGAAATAGCTGTCGACCTCGACGAGGCACAGCCGACCGCGCCCGATCTGGGTTGCGACGTGCCGTTCTGTAGGCTCGTAGATCGCCAGTTCCTGGGCGCGGATGTCATAGAGCGTCTCGAGGTCTTCCAGCGGCACCTTGAAGAAGGTGAACTGGTCGCCCTCGAAATCCTGTGTGAGCGTGAAGCCGAGCATGGCCTCGGGCTCGAGACCAAGCGCATGCAGCGCCTCGATCCACAGGTCGATGTAGCAGTTGGTTTCGGGCCAGATCCGTTCCGCGTCATGCAAGGCATGCGGGCTGTAGGTCTGCGGATCGAGGGTTGCGAGCTTTTCAAACATGCCGATGCGCCCCGTCAGTGCCAGAGCGCGGCGCGTACGTCAGCGGGCCAGTCCGCGGTGTCCAGCCCGTGCTTTGCGAAGAGCGCGAGCGCGATGCGCTCCAGCCCGAAGCCGACACAGGCGGTATGCGCGACGTTTCCGTCGGCCGTCTCCAGCCCCCAGGTGGAGCCGAAGTGGTCCTGGTGGTAGTTGAAGCTGAGGCAGGCGGTCTTGTTGGCGGTGGACGTCACGGGGATCAGCAACTCGAACTTGAGCTTTTGTTCGCGCTGGCTGTTGCCCATCATCTTGCCCGCACGGCCGAAGAAGGGATCGTTGGCGGTGTCGAGCTCCACGTCGAGACCGACCGCTGCGATCAGC
Organism: Stappia sp. ES.058; assembly: GCF_900105595.1. Lineage (GTDB taxonomy): Bacteria > Pseudomonadota > Alphaproteobacteria > Rhizobiales > Stappiaceae > Stappia. The sequence goes on from NZ_LT629784.1 coordinate 4,540,761, forward strand.
TTCGCGCCGCGCTCCATCCAGTCCTCGCGAAACGCCATCACCTCGTCGGGCGTGCCGATGCGCACGAACTCGCGCATGCGGAAAAGCTGCATGCGGGCCGGGTCCTTCGACGGCTCGTGGCGGAAGCAATAGGACTGCAGGTCATAGAGACCACCGCCCTCGGCGAGCGGCCCGCGCTTTGCAATGCTGGGATAGAGCGGATAGCAGGCGGCGGGCGTCAGCACGATATCGGTCGCCTCTTGCCCTTCCGTCCAGTCGCCGCCCTCTGCGATGCACTCGAGCAGGTTCATGTGGTCGAGCTCGCAGCCGCAGAAGCTGTGCACCGTGCCGGCGAGCTGCGGAAAGCTTTTCATGTAGCCGGAACCCTCGAAGTGGGCGCGGTTCATGCCCGGCGGAAAGCGGATCACCTCGGGCGTTGCATCCGGCGCATGCTTGCCGATCAGCACCTCGAAGCGCGCGATCACATCCTCGAAGGCGCCGCCGCGGCCATAGAGTCCCTCGACGCCGGTGTCGATGAGAAGTCCGGCCGAAAACAGCCGATCGAGCAGGGACGTTTGCATGTCCATGGTCCCGTTCCTCTCCTCAGCCCAGAAGGCTGGTGTCCTGTTTGTGAATCAAGAGCATGTTCGACGTATTGCCGAGAATGCGGTCGTTGGAAATCATCAGCTGTGCCGAATGGGCGTCGCGCAGATGGCGACCCAGGCTGAAGGGCGTGCCGTTCTTGTAGGCGAGGATGCCGCAGATCAGCATGCAGTGATTGATGATCGTCAGGATCGTCTGCGAACTGGCGATCTTCAGGTTGTTCATCGCCACCGAGAAGCTCATCGACGACAGTCTGTCCTCGTTCCCGCGCGCGGCTTCATAAGTTTCCAGCGCAGCGATGATGCTTGCCTTCACGCCCTGGAGCAGGCTGGAGGCTTCCGCCACGCGCAGCGCGCCCGGCGGCGTCATGTCGGGGGACTTGCGCGCGGCCGCCCTGACGAAGGCCTGCGCCCGGCCGAAGGCGTCGGCGGCGATCCCGTACCATACCGCGCTCCACAGGATGTGGGCGTGGGCGAGCATGGATTCCGCTGCGATCTCGGCGAAGGGGCGCGGCAGGATCTGCCCGGCCGGTGCCTCGCCCTTGAAGACATAGCCGTCCGAACACGTGCCACGCATGCCGAGCGCGTCCCAGACGTGGGTCTTTTCCAGCGTGTACTGGTCTTTCAGGAAGACGGTCATCACCTGGTCGCTCGCTGTGGCCTCCGCATGGCTGCGCGAGGTGATCAGGATGGCGTCCGCCTGGTCCCCGTAGGAAATGACGGTGGCGTCCTTTTCCAGCCGGCAGGTGTCGCCCTCGACTTCGATGGCGCAGATCGAATTGCGCAGGTTGCCGCCAATGCCGCCTTCGGTCGTCGCCGATCCGAGAAGCATCTGCTCGCCGGCGACCCGGGCCATGAAGCCCTGGTGCCAGGCGTCGTCCCCGCCGTGGGCGACGAGGCTCGAAACCTTGATCTGGTGCATCGCGAAGATCATGGCGGTTGCCGAACAGGCCTGTCCGAGGATGGAGCAGATTTCCGCGATTTCCGCCGTCGTAGCGCTTTCGCCGCCGAATTCGGTCGGGATCTGTACGCCCATCAGCCGCTCCGCGCGCATGGCGGCGACGGCTTCTGCCGGAAAGCGTCCGTCGCGGTCGACGCTGTCGGCGTGGGTGGCTGCAACCGTCGCGACCCGGCGGGCGCGGGCGGTCAGGTCGACATTCGGGGCGTGGGCGTGGATGTTCATCATGCGGCCTGCTGATCTTCGCTCAGCTCCGTGACGACCTCGGAGATCACCTTGATGCTGGAAAATGTCTTGCGGTTCAGCCGGTCTTCCGGGAATTCGATATCGAAATGCTCTTCGATCGCGAGCATCAACTGCACGGAGGCAAAGGACGACAGACCGGCGGCATAGAGATCTGCGTCATCCTGCAATGTTGCGACATCCACCGGCAGCTTGCCGTGTTTTGCGACAATCGAGCGAATGGCTTCAACAGCGGACATGACACTTCTCCTGTTTGTCGCACTCGACTTCTTGGTTTTCTTGAGTGCGGTTTTGATAGGATACTTGTTTCATAGTTGTGTTTACAACATCTGAAGTCATTGATCAAAATAAGATATGTTTTTGGTAAGGTTAACCCATCCTTTTCAAGATAACGACCAGAGCTGGAATGCGACGTTGCGGAGCCGAGGGTTTGTCCGAATTAGTTGACCGTCCGGTCGTTTAATTATTATATGGGCACCCGTCAGGCGTTGACGTGGCGCGCCCGGTCGTCGAAAAACGCTTTAGGTTTAAAGTTTGCCCGCGGGAGGGGCTTCGTCATGCGTCATGCCTACATTGTCGATTACATCCGCACCCCGATCGGCCGTTTCGGCGGCGCTCTGAGCGCCGTGAGGGCCGATGATCTTGGGGCGGCTCCGATCCGTGCGCTGATGGCGCGCAATGCCGAAATCGACTGGGCGCGGGTGGACGACGTGATCTACGGCTGCGCCAACCAGGCGGGTGAGGACAACCGCAATGTCGCGCGCATGGCCGCTCTCCTTGCAGGTCTGCCGGTCGAAGTGCCGGGCACGACCGTCAATCGCCTGTGCGGCTCCGGGATGGATGCGGTGATCATGGCCGCGCGCGCGGTGCGCACCGGCGAGGCGGATCTGATGATCGCCGGCGGCGTGGAAAGCATGTCGCGCGCACCCTTCGTGATGCCCAAGGCCGACGCGGCGTTTTCCCGCAAGGCGGAAATCTATGACACCACCATCGGCTGGCGGTTCGTCAACCCGGTGATGAAAAAGCAGTACGGCATCGATTCCATGCCGGAGACGGCGGAAAACGTCGCCGCCGATTATACGGTGGCCCGCGCCGACCAGGACGCCTTCGCCGTGCGCTCGCAGGAGCGTGCGGTCGCCGCGCAGGACAACGGTCGCCTGGGCCGGGAAATCGTGCCCGTGACCATTCCGCAGCGCAAGGGCGACGCGATTGTCGTCGACAAGGACGAACATCCGCGCGCCGGCACCACAGTGGAGAAACTGTCGAAGCTCGCGACCCCGTTCCGCGACGGCGGCTCGGTGACGGCGGGCAATGCGTCGGGCGTGAACGATGGCGCGGCCGCGCTTCTGATTGCCTCCGAGGAGGCCGTGAAGGCCTATGGCCTGACGCCGATCGCGCGTGTCGTCGGCGGTGCGGCGGCGGGCGTGCCGCCGCGCATCATGGGCATCGGGCCGGTCCCGGCCACGCGCAAGCTGATGACGCTGCTCGGCCTGTCGATTTCGGATTTCGACATCGTGGAACTGAACGAGGCTTTCGCGGCACAGGGCCTTGCGGTCCTCAGGGAACTCGGGCTCGGCGACGATTGCGAGCATGTGAACCCCAACGGCGGCGCCATCGCGCTCGGCCATCCGCTCGGCATGTCGGGCGCGCGCCTCGTCGGCACGGCGGCGCTGGAGCTTGCGGCACGCGGGGCGACGCGGGCGCTCTCGACCATGTGCATCGGTGTTGGCCAGGGGATCGCCTGCGCCATCGAGAAGGCCTGAAACCCGCGGCTAACCGGGCAACGCGGCGAGATCGCGGTGCCCGACCCGGGTGACAAGGCGTTCCGTTTCGATCTCGTGTCGTCGCCTTTCATGCCAGCGAGACAGCTCGTCGGCATCGACCGCCATCTCGCGCGCCGCCCCGGCCCAGCCGTCGACCAGCATCGACTGGAACGCCTGCTCGTGGCGCTCCGCCTCCCAGTCCGAAGCGCCTTCGACCACACGAAAGCCGGCGGCCTGAAACACATCGCGGGTATGATCGGCGGCTTGCGGTCCAAGCGCCGGGCCAAAGCCCTTGTCGCCATGCTGATGCGCGTTCATCGCGGCGCGGATGCTCTCGTCGAGGGGATCGGAGGGCGCGAGCGACAGGCGGCCGTCGTAGCTCAGCATGGCGAGGAACGGCAGCCGACGGCCGGCAAGCTGGCGGGCAAGCGCCGCGACCCACTCCGCCGAAACGAGATCGAGAAAGGCCGAGGTCGTCACCGCGTCGACGCCCTCAAGCAACGCCTCCGGCACGCCGTCGGCGAGATCCGCCTCGACCACCTCTATGTCCCGTTCGCCCGAGAAGAGCGTTCTGGCACGGGCGATCAGCGCCGGATCATATTCGGCGAGCCGCCATGCCTGGGGCGTCGCGACGTGCGGGGCGAACGCGCGAAGCGTCGCGCCGGTGCCGGCGCCCAGATCGAGCAGGCGGATCGGTCCGGTTGCGCTCCGCGCCGTCACATCGGCGACGAAGGCGTCGCGCACGTTTGCATTGCGGGCCCGCAGGTCGACCGGTTCGCGCGCCGACAGCCAGTCGCCGGAAAATCCGCTCATTGCTCTATGCCTTTCAAGATGGTGAGAAACCGCGCGGCTTGCGTGTCCCAGCCGGGCAGGCGCGCGACATGCGCCCGCGCGCCGCGCGACAGCGCAAGACGTTCGCCGGGCGTGTCGGCAAACCGGGCAAGGGCATCGGCGACCGCCGCGACGTCGCCAACCGGCAAAACGATGCCGGCCGTTTCCGGCACGGTATCGCGCACCGCGCCGTCACCGGTCGCGATCACCGGCAGGCCATGGGCCATCGCCTCGACGAAGGCCATGCCATAGCCCTCGTAGAGCGTTGTCAGCACGAAAAGATCCGCCGCCCGGTAGAGCGCGTCGAGCGCCTCGCGTGGCAAGGCCCCGTGGAGCGTGACCTTTTCTTCCAGCCCGAGCCGCGCGATCAACACGCGGATTTCTGCAGCGTGGTCCGGATCGAGGTCGGCGCTTCCCGCGATGTCGAGCCGGATGTCGCGGCGGGCGAGCCGGCTCACCGCATCGAGCAGCGTCGCATGGTCCTTGCGCGGGATCAGCGATCCGACACTGAGAAGCCGCAGCGGACCGGCGCCGTCTCTCGGCCTTTTCGCAGGGGCGCTCGCGACGATCTCGACGCCCGGCTCGACGACGCTGACGGCTTCGGCCGCGACGCCCAAGGTGTCGCGCACACTGCGTGCGGTCGCCGCACTCGTCGTCACCACATGCCGGACGTGGGCGAGGGCTGCCCGTTCCGCCGCGATCAGCGCGCGGGCGGCCGCCTCCTCCAGTCCGCTTTCATGCCCCAGCGGATGATGCAGCAGTGCAACGAGCCGAAGCCGGTCGGCATGGGGCGATAGTTCCTCGGCCATCACGCCGCAGGCCAGCCCGTCGATCACGGTGAGCCGCCCGTCCGGCAGGGCCGCCAGCGTTGTTCGCGCTTTTGCGCGTACGTCCGCATTCGGGGCGGGGTATCCGGGACCGAGCGAACGGGTCTCGACGCGCAAGCCCGCCCGCTCGAGCGCTGCGATCAGCGCCCGGTCGTAAATATAGCCGCCGGTCGGCGTCGCCAGATCGCCCGGATAGAGAAACGTCAGGTCTGGCGCGTCGGCGCGCATCAGATTTCGGCTTCGTACCAGGCCCGCGCGACGTGGGATTCGTGCAGGGTGACGCGGATCGCATGCAGCTCGGCGCCGGGACGCCCGAGCCGGTCGGCGCGCGCGGCCGTCGCGAGCGCATCGAAGATGTGCCGGGTCAGGAACTCGGTCGTGGTGTTCTTGCCCTTGAACGCCGGTACCTCGTCGAGGTTCTGGAAGTTCAGCGGCTCCAGCGTTTCCTTCAGCACCTCATGGGCGCGGCCGATGTCGATGACGATGCCGTTTGCGTCGAGATCGCGGGCGAGAAAGGCGGCGTCGACCACGAAGGTGGCGCCATGCATCTTCTGCGCCGGGCCGAAGACCTCGCCCTTGAAGGAATGGGCGATCATGATGTGGTCGCGAACTTCAACACTGTGCATTGGGATACTCCAGAAACGTCGGGAAAACCGGGCCGTCAGTCGGTGTGGGCCGGTGTGTCGTAGGAAATCAGCGGCATCCGTCCATCGCCCTCGGGACCGAGCAGGGCCGGAATGCGGGTTGCCGCTTCTGTCAGCGCAACGGGCGGCGAAATCAGGGCGTCGAGCGCGGGTTCACGCAAAAGTGAAAGCGCGGCCTCAAGCCGTCGCCGGTAGGTCCAGCGCGGTTGGCGCTCCGGCGGAATGCGCCCGACCTGGCTGGAGCGCAGCGTCAGCCGCCGGCTGTGAAAGGCGCCGCCCAGCGTCGCGGTGACCGGGGCGGTGCCATACCAGCTCATCTCGACGACGCGGGCCTCGGTCCCGGCCAGCGAAAGCGCGGTATCGAGCCCGTCGGGATGGCCGCTGGCGTGATAGACGAGGTCCTGGTCTTCCGGCGCGGCGTCGGGCGTTGCGAAACCGGCGCCGAGCGACGTCGCCGGCGCTTCGCGCGACGGATCGGTATCGATGACGGTCACCCGCGTGCCGGGAATGCCGGCGGCGAGGTGGGCGACGAGCAGGCCGACGATTCCGCCGCCGACCACGGCAATGTGATCCCCCGGTGAGGCCCCGCCGTCCCATAACCCGTTGAGCGCGGTTTCCATATTGGCCGCAAGGATGCCGCGCGCGGCCGGCACGTCAGCCGGCAGCGGGACCGCGGCGTCGGCGGGAACGGTGTAAAGGGACTGATGGGGATGAAGCACGAAAACGGTCTCGCCGAGCCGGTCGGGCGCGCCGGCAATGATCTCGCCGACGCTGGCGTAGCCGTATTTGACCGGGAAGGGGAAGTCGCCTTCCTGAAACGGCGCGCGCATGCGGTTCCATTCGCTTTCCGGCACCTTGCCGGACAGCACCAGCCGTTCGGTGCCGGGACTGACGCCGCTGAAGCGCGTGCGCACGCACACCTCGTCGGTACCCGGCGCAGACACGGTTTCGCTGCGAAGCGCCATGCGACCGGTCTCGATGGACCACAAGGCCTGCGTTTCGCACGGAAATTTTTTCGTGATTGTGCGGTGCGTCACAAATCCTCCTCAGTCGCGCGCAACGTATAGCCCAACGGACTGGCCGCCGCATCGGGGGTCTCCTTCTTATATGTGCAAAGGTCGTTGTATGTTTCAAAAGCACCTTCCGCATTTTCTGACGCCGGACCCTGCCGGACTTGGTCGCTCGTTTGAAGCGCCCGGGTCCGATACGCCGCATATCCCGGTTGATGCGCGCCGTCTTGCGATCCGCCGCACCGTCTTCGCATCGCTGGTTCTGGCGACCGTGGCCGCGCTGACGGCGCTTCTGGTCGTCAGTTTTTCCGGCGACGGCGTCAGTTGGGCCGAGATGCTTATGATCGGCTGTTTTCTGCTGACGCTGCCCTGGACCGCGATCGGGTTCTGGAATGCGGCGATCGGACTGACGCTGATGCGCACCAGACGCGATCCGGTGGCAGCGGTCTGCCCGATCGCGCCGGGCGACACGCGTGCGAAAAGCCGTGCCTCGACCGCGATCCTGTCGTGCATCCGCAATGAGGATGTCGATCAGGTTGCCGTCCATCTCGATGCCATGCTGGCGGATCTCGCCCGCACCCGCCATGCCGACGGCTTCACGTTGTATGTGTTGAGCGATACCGATCGGCCGGAGATCGCCGCCAAGGAAGACGCGGTTTTCGCGGCCCTGGCCGATCGCTGGGCCGATGTCCTGCCGGTTACCTACCGCCGCAGAGACGACAATCCGGGCTTCAAGGCCGGCAACATCCGCGATTTTTGCCTGCGTTGGGGCGCCCGCCATGATTATGCACTGGTGCTCGATGCCGACAGCTTCATGTCGGGTGCCGCCATTGTCGATATGGTTGCAAAGATGGACGCCAATCCGCGTCTCGGCATCCTGCAGACCCTGGTCGTCGGCATGCCCACCAGCAGCGCCTTCGCACGGATCTTCCAGTTCGGCATGCGGCTCGGCATGCGTTCCTATACCCTCGGCAGCGCCTGGTGGCAGGGCGATTGCGGCCCCTACTGGGGGCACAATGCGATCCTCAGGGTGAAACCTTTCACCGAGGCCTGCCACTTGCCGAAACTCTCGGGCAAGGGGCCGCTTTCGGGCTGGATCCTGAGCCACGACCAGGTCGAAGCGGTCTTGATGCGCCGCGCCGGCTACGAGGTGCGCGCGATCCCGCGCGAGACGGAGAGCTTTGAGGAAAATCCGCCGAATGCGCTGGAGTTCATCCGCCGCGAACTGCGCTGGTGCCAGGGCAACCTCCAGTATATCAAGCTGCTCGGCCTGCCGGGCCTGCTGCCCACCAGCCGGGTGCAGATGGTGCTGGCGATCCTGATGTTCGTCTCCGCGCCGGCCTGGCTCTTGTTCATGGCAACGGGTGCTGCGATCGTCGCATTCGGCGGGCATGAGCTCGTGCGCTTCGAGCAGACCTCGGGCTTCGCGCTTTTTATCGTGATCCTGACGATGATTTTCGCCCCCAAGATCGCGACCGTGATCGACATTCTTCTCGACCGGCGTCTGCGCGCGGCCTTCGGCGGGCCGCTTCGCATCGTCCTGAGCGCGCTGTCGGAGATCGTCTTCGCGGCCCTCATGGCGCCTGTTGTCGCCGTCGCCGTGTCGCTCTTCGTCGCCGGCCTGCCGTTCGGCAAGGCGATGGGCTGGGGCGCTCAGGTGCGCGATACGCGTGCCTTGCCGCTTGGCCTTTGCCTTTCGCGGTTGTGGCCGCAGATGGTCTTCGGCTTTGCCGGTTTCGCCTGGGCGGCAGCCTTCGCGCCGGACCTCTTCTGGCCGCTCCTGCCGGTGATCCTCGGTCCCGCCATCGCCGTTCCGCTGGCGCTTGGCACCTCGGGCGAGTGGATCGGACGGCTGGCGCTGGCGACGCGCCTCTGGCGTCTGCCGGAGGAAACGGCTCCGCCTGAGTGCCTGCTGCCGCTGCGCCTCTCCGCCCATACGGCGCTGGGCGTCGCCTTCGTCCCGCCCCGCGCCTTTTTCGAGCCGGAGCTGGAAAAGGCGGAGGCGTGAGCCATGGCCGGATCACGCCGGCGTGACGCGGTTTGCCGGTTTCGTCTCGCTTCGTTGATTTGAGCGGAGCGGGCGCAGCTCCCACGTTCAAGGCATCGGGGCCGGATGACCGGCTCCGGGCGTCGCAAACCTGCCGGCATTGGCGGGTCGCTATCGGGAGTTCCTGTCCATGTCCGCCTCCGCCGTTTCCGCCGTCCGGCCGCATCAAGGCCTGTTTCCCCCGCTGACGCTCGCGACGCTCGCGACCGCGATCCTCGCCGGGCTTCTCGCCGATGGCGCCTGGGAGATCTGGGCACGGTTCATCACGCCCTTGTGGGTCGGCGGCCCCTTGCAGCCGGCAGCCCTCGTTCAGTCTGTGTTCGGGTTTCAAAGTTTCGCGCTTGCCGAGGTTGTGCATCTCGTGGTCGGCATCGTCTTCTATCCACTCGGCTATCTCTTCGTTGCCAGGCCGATCGCCGACCGGTTCCTGCCATTCCTGCCCTGGCCGGTGGTCGCACTGGGGTTCGGTGTCGGTCTCTGGGTCTTCGCGCTTTACATCATGGCCCATCTGATTGCCGGACTGCCGCCGTTTCTCGGCTTCATCCAGTTGACCTGGGCCTCGCTGGTCGGGCATCTCATCTTCGGTCTCGTCTGCGGCGCCGTCGTGCGATGGCGGACCGGGGCCACGGGCTGATTTCTCCCCTCCCTTGAAAGGACCTTCGCGCCGGTGACGACCTCTTTTGAGACTGATTCCCCGCCCGATCCGTCCGGCGACATGCCACGAGGCCCGCTCACGGGCCTCGTCGTGCTCGATCTGTCGCGCATTCTCGCAGGCCCCACCGCCACGCAATTGCTGGGCGATCTCGGCGCCACCGTGTGGAAGATCGAACGCCCGGGCACGGGCGACGACACGCGCGGCTGGGGCCCGCCCTTTCTCAAGGATGCGCAAGGAAACGACACGCGGGAGAGCGCCTACTACCTTTCCGCCAATCGCAACAAGCGCTCGCTCGCCATCGACATCGCGGCGCCCGAGGGGCGGGATCTTCTGCGACGGCTTGCGGGCAAGGCCGATGTCCTGATCGAGAATTTCAAGGTCGGCGATCTCGCCCGGCGCGGGCTTGGCTATGAGGATCTCAGGCCGCTGAACCCCGGGCTGATCTACTGCTCGATTTCCGGCTTCGGCCAGACCGGTCCCTATGCGGCGCGCGCCGGCTATGATTTCCTGATCCAGGGGATGGGCGGGCTGATGTCGCTGACCGGGCGTCCGGACGAGGAGGGCGGCGAACCGACCAAGGCGGGCGTCGGCATCGCCGACGTCATGTGCGGCATGTATGCCTCCAACGCCATCCTGGCAGCCCTTCATCACCGCACGGCAACGGGCGAGGGCCAGCACATCGACGTCGCCCTGCTCGACACGCAGGTCGCCTGGCTGATCAACCAGGGCGTTGCCTATCTGACCGACGGCGCGGTTCCGCCCCGGCGCGGCAACGCCCATCCCGCAATCGTGCCCTATAACGCCTATCCGGCGCGCGACGGGTCGTTCATCCTGGCGGTCGGAAACGACGCGCAGTTCCGCCGTTTCTGCGAGGTCGCCGGCGCGCCGGCGCTTGCCGACGATCCGCGCTTTTCGACGAACGCGCAGCGCGTGCGCAACCGCGTGGTGCTTGAACCGGAAATCGAGCGGCTGACGCGCACCCGCGATGCCGCCGACTGGATCGCGGTGCTGGAGGCCGCCGGCGTGCCCTGCGGGCCGATAAACGATGTCGGCGAGGTCTTCGCCGATCCGCAGGTGCGCCATCGCGGCATGCGCATCTCGATGCCGCATGAGAAACGCGCCAAGGGCAGCGTCGATTTGATCGGCAATCCGCTGAACCTCTCAAGAACGCCGGTGAGCTACCGCCACGCGCCGCCGGAACTCGGCGCGGACACGCAAGCCGTGCTTCGTTCGGCGCTGGAGCTTGACGACGCGGAGCTGGAGCGCCTGACGGCGGAAGGCGCCTTCGGCGCGCAAGGAGACGAGACAAAATGACGACGGATGCGGGGACAACGGATGGGGGGACAACGGGTGCCGGACTGATCGCGCAAAAGCTTCGTCAGGCCGGCTGTCGCCATGCCTTCGGCATTCCCGGCGGCGAGGTTCTCGCGCTGATGGACGCGCTGGAAAGCGCCGGCATCGCCTTTCATCTGGTCAAGCACGAGAACGCCGGCGGCTTCATGGCCGAGGGCGTGTGGCACGCCGAGGCCCGCGAAACGGGAACGCGCGCCGGGCCGGGCGTGCTGCTCGCAACGCTCGGGCCGGGTGTCGCCAATGCGGTCAATGTGGTCGCCAACGCCTGGCAGGACCGGGTGCCGCTGATCTTCCTGACCGGCTGCGTCGATGCGGCGGAGGCCGAAACCTACACCCATCAGGTGTTCGACCATCAGCAGCTGTTGCGCCCCATCGTCAAGGCAAGCTTCCGCGCAAGCCCCGGCGCGCTCGGCGCCATGATGGACAAGGCGCTCCGCATCGCGCTCGACGGCCAGCCGGGGCCGGTGCATGTCGACGTGCCGATCTCGGTCGCGGAAAGCACAACCGACGAGGCGCTGCGTCCCTTGCCGGCCGGAATCTCTCCCGACGACCTGCGTCCGTTCGGTCCGACGCTCGATGCGGCGCGGGCGCTTTTCGCCGGTGCAAAACGCCCGATTGCGATTGCCGGCGTCGATGCGGTCAACGAGGGCGCGGGCGATGCCGTCGCCGCCTTCTGCCGCGATCATTCCGTCCCGCTCGTCACCACCTACAAGGGCAAGGGGCTGCTCGACGAGGCCGATCCGCTGGCGCTTGGCGGAGCCGGCCTGTCGCCGCGCGCCGATGCGCATCTTCTGCCGCTCTTCAAGGCCTCCGATTGCATCCTGCTCCTGGGGTACGATCCCATCGAGATGCGCATCAACTGGCGCGATCCCTGGGATCATGACGCGCCGGTGATCGAGATTGCCGCGACCCCGCGCTCGCACGGCATGCACGGCGTGAAGCATCCGCTCGCCTCCGGCGTCGCGGCCGGGCTGGATGCGCTGGCCGATGGCGTTGCCGCCACGCCGTCCTGGGAGGGCGGCGAGATCGCCGCCGCGAAGGCAGCCCTTGCCACGCAATTCGAGCCCGAGCCGGAGGGCTGGGGGCCGGCCCGTGTCTTCCAAACTCTGCGCGACGTCTTGCCGGCGGAGACGGTCGCCACCGCCGACAGCGGCGCGCACCGCATCCTGGTCTCGCAGATCTGGCAGACGGCGGTGCCGCGCGGCATGCTGCAATCCTCCGCGCTCTGCACGATGGCTTGCGCGCTGCCGCTCGGCATGGGGCAGAAACTTGCCGATCCGCAAAGGCCCGTGATCGTCTTCGTCGGCGACGCCGGGCTGGAAATGGGCCTCGGTGAACTGGCGACGCTGCGCGACATGCGCCTGCCGGTGATCGTCTGCGTGCTGGTCGACGAAAGCCTGGCGCTGATCGAGATGAAACAGCGCGCCGGCCAGCGGGCCAATGTCGGCGTCGATTTCGATGGCACGGATTTCCCCGCACTTGCCAACGTTCTCGGTGGGCACGGCGTGTGGGTGGACGACGCCGAAACGCTCAGGCGCGAGGCGACGGCGGCGCTCGACCGCGACGGCTACACGCTGCTGGCCTGCCGCATCGGTCGCCGCGCCTACGACGGCAAGTTCTAGCGTAGAAACTCAGTTCGTCGCGTCTTCGGCAATCGCCTTGAACACCGCGTCGAGCTCGCCGGCCAGCGTTTCCAGCGCGTCGCCGCCTTCCGCCAGATAGGGCGCGAAGACGAAGCTCGGGTGCTTGTACGACAGCGTCGCCCCGCCGTCTGTGTCTTCCGTGACATAGAAGCGGATCGGCGCCTCGATACCGGCAGCAACGCTCGCCTTCAGCATCCGCCTTGCATAGTCGTTGCGGTAGACGCCGATCACCCGGTTGCCGGGAATGGTGACGCCCTGCATCTTCGCGCCCGCGGACGCGCTGGCCTGGGTGACGAGCCCCATTTCGGCCGCCTCGATCGCGGCCGTGAGGCTTTCCACCAGTTCGGAAAAGGCCGTGTCGGTGTCGATCACCGTCCAGCCGTCGCGCGGCGCGAGCTCGCCTTGCGCGGAGGCGGGACCGGCAGCATGGGAAAAGGCCGCCAGCATCAAGGCGGCGGCAAGGGACGTGAGACGGGTCATGACGGATCGGCTCCCTTCAGGAAATGAACGGAAGCCGACCCTAGTGGAGATTGTCGCCCACACCGCACACGCGCCGATCACGCCTGATCACGATGTGGCGGGCCGGGTCAGCCCATCCCGAGCCTGAGGCGCAACCGCGTGCCGGCGAGGCTGCCGATGAAGCCGAAGACCAGCCACAGCCAGCCGTGCATCGATCCCGACACGATCCCGCCGAGATAGGCGCCGATGTTGCAGCCGTAGGCAAGCCGCGCGCCGTACCCCATCAGCAGGCCGCCGATGATCGCGGTGAGGAGATCGCGGGTCGAAAGCTTCCACACGGGCGCGTATTTGCCGGCAAGCGCGGCTGCGGCCATGGCGCCCAGCAGGATGCCGAAATTCATCACCGAGGTCGCGTCGGCGAAAACGGAGGCCTCCAGCGCGCCCTTCTGCCACTGCCAGTAGGGCCAGTCGGTGACCGTTACGCCGAAGCCCTGCCAGATTTTCGCACCCCATAGCGCAAAGCCCGAGGTGATCCCCCATGGGCGGCCGAGAACGACGAAGGTGGCGATGCCGACGACGGCGATCATCACCGCGCCGAGACGCAGCGACCAGGGGCCGGCGAGGAAGGAGCCGGTGGGTTTCGGATCGGCGAGGCTGCCGTGCGCCTTGCGCTCGACCTTGATGCTCCACAGCGCGATCAGGCCGAGCACGGCGGCGGTCGCGGCAAAAGCGCCAAGGGCGCCGAATTCGCTGACAAGCGAAAAGGCCGGCAGTTTCGGCAGCGTCCCCCAAAGGTGCATGTGCGGGGTCGCGGCGACGGACCCGGTGACGAAGGCGGCGAGCGTCACCATCATGCGCGTCGAGCCGCCGCCGGCGGTGAACAGCGTGCCGGAGGCGCAACCGCCTCCGAGCTGCATGCCGAGCCCGAACATCGCCGCGCCGATGGCGGCCGCAACGCCGAAGGGAAAGACGAAGCCGCCCGTCGGCATGCCGAAGGACGCGCCCCACGCAATCAGCGGGAAGGACACCGCCGAGGTGAGCAAGATCAGCAGGAATTGCGCGCGCAGCCCCCCGCCGCGTTTTTCGGTCACGATGCGACGCCATGCGGCGGTGAAACCGAAGCTCGCGTGATAGAGCGACAGGCCGGCAAGCCCGCCGATCAGCACGGCATAGCCGAGCGTCGGACCGCCGGTGTTGCTGGCGATCAGCGCCACGGCGGCAAGACCTGCAAGCGACAGGGCGAGGATAGCCCGGTTCGCGCCGGAGAACGTTTGGGCGAGGGTCTGTGCAAGAGCTGTCATGGTTACGGTGTAACGCCTTGCGCATGGCAGAGAAAGGTATCCGGTTTTGCAAGACCGCCCGGCCGAGCAATCGGATTGCCCGGATCTGGCCCTTATTGGAAGATAGATCCATTCCCCGTCCGGTGTCGCACACGCCGGACACAAGTTTTTGTGTGTTGCACGTCATCCGCGCCACGGAAAAACTGACAGTGCGAAAAGGAATGGGCACGCGTCGATCATAGCAAGGACGGCCTTTTGGCCCCTCCCGGCGGGAAACCCGACCTTGCACCCCCAAAAGTGCCCTTGTTCTCCCCGCGCTGCGGCCTGCGCGCCGTCGCAGGAAAACGCGTGGCCCGTTTGCCGCTGGCAGGAAGAAAGCCGAATGACCCTTACCGATCGATACGGCTACCCTCTCACGATGTCGGACCCGGCTGCACTGGACGCCTGGCAGCGCACCCTCGATGCGTTTCTTGCCCATGGCACCACGACCCCGGAACACCTCGCGCGTGCCCTTTCGCTGGAGCCGCAGTTTGCGCTCGGCCATGCCGCGCACGGCCTGTTTTGCCTTTTTCTTGGCCGGCGCGAGATGGCGGATGTGGCCGAGGACGACTGGAAACAGGCCGACAGGGCGCGCGCCGCCGTCGGCGCGACCCCGCGTGAGGCGGCGGTGATCGACGCTCTGCGCGACTGGCTCGACGGTCACCCGCACGCGGCCGCCGATCGCCTCGACGCAGCCCTTGCCGTCCATCCCGCTGATCCGCTCCTGATGAAACTGGTGCATGCCGTCCGCTTCGTGCTCGGCGATGCCGCCGGCATGCGACGCTCGGTGGAAACCGTGCTCGACGCCTATGGCGAAAGCCACTCCGCCTACGGCTATCTGCTGGGCTGCCATGCCTTCGCGCTGGAGGAAACGGGAGATTATGCGCGCGCCGAGCGCACGGGACGCCGTGCCGTGGAGGTCGCGCCCGACGATGCCTGGGGTCTTCACGCGGTTGCCCATGTGCACGACATGACCGGACGCGCCGATGAAGGCCGCCGCTGGCTGGAAGCCAACACGCAAGCCTTTTCCCATTGCAACAATTTCCGCTTTCACGTGTGGTGGCACCTCGCGCTGATGCAGCTGGACCGGGGCGACATCGCGGCCGTGCTTGCGCTCTATGACAAGGAGATCCGTAGCGAACACACCGACGACTACCGCGATGTTTCCAATGCCGCCTCCCTGCTGATGCGGCTGGAGATCGAGGGCGTGAACGTCGGCGGCCGCTGGGAGGAACTGGCGCAAATCTCCCAGACCCGGATCGACGACCGCTGCAATCTCTTCGCCGACCTGCACTACATGCTGTCGCTGGGCGGAGGACGACGACGGCAGGCTGCGGATGAAATGCTGGCCTCCGTCGCGTTGCATGCCGAGGAGCCGACCGATTTGGGACGGGTTGCGGCAACGGCCGGCCTGCCGGCCGCTCAGGGCCTCGACGCCTATTTCCGCGGCAACTTCTATTCCGCGTTCCATCACCTGGATCAGGCCCGGCCGACCCTGCGCAGCGTCGGCGGCAGCCATGCGCAGCGCGATGTGTTCGAGCGGCTCGCGATCGACGCGGCGCTGCGCGCAGGGCTCGCTGGCGAGGCGGAGCGGCTGCTGCGCGAGCGGCTTTGCCTGCGCGGCGCGCTCGACCGCTTCGCCAGCGAACGTCTGGAGCGGGTCGACAGCATGAAGCGGGCGGCAACGATCATGCAGAACGAGGCCCTGCGCGCCGTCCCGGCGTGAAACGGCCTTGGTTTCGATGCAGCCGCGTGGCACAGCTTGCGCGCTTCGGCCCCTCGTGCGGGGCGGAACAGTACATGAACGGTTTCAAGGACCTGCGTCTCGTGAACATGCATTCAACGTCCGCCGCCACAGTGCCCCGCCCGCGCGATCCGCGCCTCGACTTCTTTCGCGGCATCGGCATGTTCATCATCTTCATCGCCCATCTGCCGGCCAACACCTGGACCTTGTGGATCCCGGCCCGCTTCGGCTTTTCCGATGCGACCGAGATCTTTGTCTTTTGCTCGGGCATGGCCTCGGCCATTGCCTTCGGAAAGGTGTTCGACCAGAGCGGCTGGCTGATGGGAGCGGCGCGCGTCAGTCACAGGGTCTGGCAGGTTTACTGGGCGCATGTCTGCCTGTTCCTGGTCATTGCCGCCGGGCTTGTGGCAGTGCAGACCAGCGGCGTTCTCAACCGGTGTTGCGGCCTGACCGAGGATTATGTGAATTCCCTCAATCTTTGGCATTTCTTCAACAAGACCGCCGAGGCGCTGCCGGGGCTTTTGACCCTGACCTATGTTCCGAACTACTTCGATATCCTGCCGATGTATATCGTCATCCTGGTGCTTCTGCCGGCGATCATGGCGCTCTCGCGCCTCGGGCGTGCACCGGTTTTCATCTTCATGGGCGCGGTCTGGGTCGGCGCCAATCTCGGGCTTCTGGGCCTTCCGGCAGAACCCTGGTCGGATCGGGTCTGGTTCTTCAATCCCTTCGCCTGGCAGCTTCTGTTCTTCACCGGCTTTGCCTTTATGCGCGGCTGGATCCCGGCGCCGCCGGTGCGCCATTCCTTGATCCTGGTGGCCATTGCCATCGTTGTGCTGACCGTCCCCTTCGCCTGGTTTCGCGTCTATCGGACCGTTCCCGTTCTGCTCGAGATCCGCACCGCGATTGAACCGCTGTGGAGCAAGACGGAATTCGGCATCCTGCGCTATGTGCACTTCCTGGCGCTCGCCTATCTCGCCTGGATCGCGGTTGGCGCGGGTGGGCGCTATCTCGTCGTCGACAATCTTTGGGGCGCGGTGGTGCGCGTGATCCAGAAGGTCGGCCAGCAGTCGCTCGCCGTCTTCATGGCAAGTCTCGTGGTGGCTCAGACCGTCGGCATCCTGCGCGATACGGTCTGGGGGCGCGGCGACATGGTGATCGAGTTCCTCGCCAACGCGGGCGGCTTCGCAGCACTCATCGCCGTTGCATATGTGGTCTCCTGGTACAAGAAGGAGCCATGGCGCAGGAAGGGCGGGGAAGCCGGGACGGGCCGCGGCGACCCGCGTTTGCAGGACCGGCAATCGGCAACACAACAGGGTGCCGGAGACCGTCGCTAGTCCGTCCATCCCAGATGACGAGCGAGCGCGCGCCAGGCCCGTTCCACCCATTCGGCCCGCACGCTGTGGCCGCCGGAATGCAGGCATACCTCCAGCAGCGGTGTGGCGCCTCCGCCTTTTTTCCGCGCTTCCTGAAGCTGGCAGTTGAGGCCGGTGTCGGGTGCGAAGGCGGGAAAGACGCGCGGCAGGCCTGCCTGCGCCTGCCAGACGGCGAGACTGTCGGCGACATCCGACTGGTGCCAGCGCTCGCCGATCGGGCGCCCCTCCAAGGGCACGGTGCGGTCTGCCGTGCCATGGACGTGGAAGAGCACAGGGGCGGGCGACGGGCAGGTTTCCGGGATCGGATCCCAGAATGCACCTGCGATCGGCGCGAAGCCGGCGAAGAGCCTGCCGCGATAGCAGGCGAGGTTCCACACCATCGACCCGCCCATGGAAAAGCCGGTGGCCATCATCCGATCCGCGCGCAACGGAAAGCGTGCGGTGAGATCCTCGACGAGGGCGTCGAAGAAGGCGAAGTCGTCGCGCAAGGCGCGCGGCGCGCCGGGGTAGGACCAGGTCTTGCCCGCGCCCTGGGGGGCGACGAAAGCGACGTTGAGCCGGTCGGCCAGCCGCGCCCAGGCCGCGTTGCGCATTTCGCCGGCTGCCGATCCGCGCCAGCCGTGCAGAAACACGATGGCGCCGAGCGGGCTGTTTCCGTCCCAGCCTTGCGGAAAGCGGATGCGGTATTCGCCGTTTGCGATCTCGCAAGGGGTCTCGACGCCGCATTGCGCCTGCGGTTCATTTGCCGCGCCGGCCGGTGCCGTCGCCGCGACGAGCGCAAGTGAGAGTGCGGCGGCAATCGAAAGGGCAGGCGCGATGTGGGGCATGTCCGACGGTCCTTTGCAAAAAAAGGTCTGCGTTTAAGGATGCGCGTCGATCGGCAAAGGACAAGGGGCGCGGGCTAAGAGACCCGTCACGCATCGGTGATTGCGGGCCCGACCGGCGGCTTTTCCTACAGGATCGCCCAGCGGATCACGCTGGCAATGACGAAGAGCGTGCCGACGCCGGCGAGCCACAACGCGGCGAACCAGGCAAGGCGGCGCGGCAGGCCTGCCGTCCTGCCGTGCCTTGTGTCTGTCTCATCGCGGTCTTGAGTGTGCCGCGCGCGCGCCATCAGTGGTAGCCGTCGCCGGGGCGCACCTTGCCGCGAAAGATCCAGTAGGCGTAAGCCGAATAGGCCAGGATCATCGGGATCAGAACGGCGGCGCCCACGAGGAGAAACGCCAGCGAACTGTCGGGCGCGGCCGCGTCCCAGATGCTGATTGCCGGCGGCACGATGTTGGGATAGAGGCTGATGCCCAGCCCCGCGAAGGTGACAAGAAACAGCGCCAGGCTCGCCAGAAAGGGCACGACGTCGCGCGTGCCGTTCAGGCTCCTGAACAGCACCACGGCAAGGCCGAGCACCATCAGCGGGACCGGCGCGGTGTAGAAGATCTGCGGCACCTCAAACCAGCGCGCGGCGATCGCCGGGTCGAGCGCCGGCGTCCACAGGCTGACGATGCCGATGACGGCGAGCATGGCGAACATCAGCGCCATCGCCTTGCCCCGGAAATGGTCCTGCATCGGGCCTTCGCATTTCCACACCAGCCAGGTGGCGCCGAGGAGCGCATAGCCGATGACGACGGCAACGCCGGTCATCAGCGAAAACGGCGTGAGCCAGTCGAGCCAGCCGCCGGCATAGGCGCGGCCCTCCACGGCAATTCCCTGAACGATGGCGCCCAGGATGATGCCCTGCGACAGCGCCGCCGTCAGGGATCCGAGGAAGAAGGCGATGTCCCAGATCCAGCGCCGTTCCTCGCTCGATTTGAAGCGGAACTCGAACACCACGCCGCGAAACACCAGGCCGAACAGCATGGCGAAGATCGGCGCGTAGAGCGCCGGCATCAGAATGGCGTAGGCAAGCGGAAACACCGCGTAGAGGCCACCGCCGCCGAGCACCAGCCAGGTTTCGTTGCCGTCCCACACCGGGGCGACGGAATTCATCATCACGTCGCGTTCTGTGGCCGAGCGGGCGGTGGGGAACAGGATGCCGAGGCCGAGGTCGAACCCGTCGAGCACGACGTAGAGAAAGACGGCGGTGGCAATCAGCAGCGCCCAGATGAGGGGAAGGTCGAGCTCCATGACGTCACTCCGCCGGTTTGGGGGTGTGCGGATCGTGATAGGCGAAGGCCGGCGTCACGCCCGCCGCGCGGGTCGGCTCGGCGCCGAGCTCGCCGTTGCCGTCGTCGGGCGGCGCGGCCATCGAGCGCAGCAGGTAGAAGGTGCCGATGCCGAAGACGATGAAATAGACGACGATGAACACCAGCAGCGAGGTCGCGACCGCCGGCGCATCGACCGGCGATATGCTGTCGGTGGTGCGCAGCAGCCCGTAGACCGTGAAGGGCTGGCGGCCGACCTCCGTCGTGATCCATCCCGCGAGCACCGCGATGAAGCCCGTCGGCCCCATCGCCAGCGCCAGCTTGTGAAACAGCTGCGCATCGTAAAGCCGTCCCCGGGCACGCAGGTAGAGGCTGAGGAGGCCGACCCCGAGCATGGCGAACCCGATCCCCACCATCACCCGGAACGAGAAGAACACGATGGTCGCGTTCGGACGGTCCTCGGGCGGGAAGTCGTTGAGACCGGGTACGCGCCCATTGAGCGAATGGGTCAGGATCAGGCTGCCGAGCTTGGGGATCTCGACCTTGTAGCGGGTCTCGCCGGCGGCCATGTCGGGTACACCGAACAGGATCAGCGGCGCGCCTTCCTCGGCCTCGAAGTGGCCTTCCACGGCGGCGATCTTCGCCGGCTGGTGCTCCAGCGTGTTGAGCCCGTGCATGTCGCCGGCGACAATCTGCAGCGGGGTGACGAGAGCCGCCATCCACATCGCCATGGAAAACATCACCCTTGCCGCGTCGCTGGTGCGGTCCTTCAGGAGATGCCAGGCGCCGACCGCGCCGACCACGAAGGCTGTGGTCAGATAGGCCGCCAGCATCATGTGGACGAAGCGGTAGGGGAAGGAGGGGTTGAAGACGATCTCGAACCAGTTTTCCGGCACGAACTGTCCGACCTCATTGATCGAATAGCCCGCCGGCGTCTGCATCCAGCTGTTGACCGACAGGATCCAGAAGCCCGACAGCGCCGTGCCGAAGGCGACCATGCAGGTCGCGGCGAAATGCAGGCGCGGGCCGACGCGGGTCAGGCCGAACAGCATGATGCCGAGGAAGCCGGCCTCCAGAAAGAACGCCGACAGCACCTCGTAGCCCATCAGCGGGCCGAGCACCGGACCGGTCTTGTCGGAAAAGACCGACCAGTTGGTGCCGAACTGGTAGGTCATGACGATGCCGGAGACGACGCCCATGCCGAAGGCGACGGCAAAGATCTTCATCCAGTATTTGAACAGCCGCAGGTAGACGTCGCGCCCGCTCGTCAGCCACAGGCCCTCGAGCACCATCAAAAAACTGGCAAGACCGATGGTGAAGGAGGGAAAGATGATGTGGAACGAGACGGTGAATGCGAACTGGAAGCGGGCCAGGTCGACTGCGGAAAAATCCATCATGTTCCCTCGGGCTTGCGGCGGCGGCGGTGCGCTCGCGGGATTGCGCGGAACGATGCGTCCCTGTCAGGGAGAGTGTCGCGCGCACGTTCAAAAGCGATGTGACAGATTGAAGCTTTCCAGCGCCTTAATGCAAGGCCGTGTGACATTGCCGCACTGTGTCAGGCCCATTCGCCTTCGGTCGGAATATTGATCGTGCGGCCGCAATGCTTGCAGTGCACCGCATCCGGATCGTGGCGCGACAGCCCGCAGTCGGGGCAGTCGTAGGCGACCTTCTGCGGCCGGAAGATCGTCTGGATCAGGCGCAGGAACAGCCCGACGCCGAAGATCATGATCAGCACGGTCAAGAGCCGCCCGAAGCTGTCGGTCATGGTGATGTCGCCGAACCCGGTGGTGGTCAGCGTCGTCACGGTGAAATAGAGCGCGTCCAGATAGTTGTTGATCGACGGATTCTGGTGGCCTTCGGTGACGAAGACGATGGCGGTGACGACGAACACAAAGACGATCAGATTGATTGCCGACTGGATGATCTCCTCGTTGCGACGGAAGAAATGCGAGGCGGAGCGCAGTTCGCGCAGCAGATGGTAGGAGCGCAGCAGGCGCAGCATGCGCACCACCCTGAGGAACGCGAGATTGTCGATGAAGGCGCTGGCGAGGAGCGACAGGATCACGATCAGGTCGGCGATATTGGTGAATTCGAACACCATCCGCCACGGCCGGTGGGCGGCATACATCCGCAACCCGTAGTCGACGATCAGAACCGCCGCGATGACATAGTCGATCAGGTGATATGCAATCGCGGTTTCCATCATCGAGGACACCACGAAATAGGCGATCGTCACGAGGTCGAAGACCAGAAGCGCCATCCGCCAGCGCCGCGCGCCCGGCGTCATTCCGTAGTAGAGCCGTCGCACACGGGCGCGGGCCCCGGTCGGTGCCTGGGTTTCGGCTTCGTCTTCGCCGGAATTTTCCATCGTGTCGCGCGTATCGCTGATCATCGCAGGACAAGACCCCAGCGGGCGGGCGGCGTCAATCCCGCAGGCGCAGGGCGGGGGGCGCGCCGCTGAACGGGCTGCGCATTGGCTTTGGACTCTTTCGCGAATCGTCGCAAACTTTTTGTTAACCAATTCGGCGAAGGGCGTTCCGGGGTGTCACCGATGAATTCACACACGAGTTTCCTTGACTGGGCGCGGGCGGCCAATGCGGGCGGCGGCGGCACGGCGGCTCGAACGGGGGATGCAATGCCCGACTTTCAGAACGCGCTCCCGACCCTGGACGACTCGCTGCGGTTTGCCGAGCAGCATGTCGGCGACATCCTGCACACGCCGAAATCGCGTGACGGCGCGGCCTATCGCTTCATCGTGCGTGGCACGGGCCGGTTCGGCGACGGCGCGCGCTCGAGCAGCCCGAGCGAGGTGCTTGCCGCCACCCGCCGCGAGGCGGAACTGCGCCGTCTGCATGCCGTTGCGACCAGCATCGCCAGCTACCTTGAAGAGCGCATCAAGGCGGAAGCGCCGCTCCACGACGCATAGGACGCCCTTGCCGGCCGGACACGTCTCAAGGCCTACGCCCAGGTGCGTTCCAGCACCGACAGCCAGTTGCGCCAGGCGATCTTCTCGATCAGTTCCTCGCCGTAGCCGGCGCTGCGAAACGCCTCGATCAGCCGGGGCAGTCCGGCGACGTCGCCGATGGCGCGGGGCACGAAACAGCCATCGAAATCCGAACCCAGCGCGACCCCGTCCTCGCCGAGCCGCGACAGCATGTGATCCGTGTGACGCACCATGATCTCCAGCGGCGTGTCGCCCTTGTGGGCACCGTCCGGCCGCAGGAAGGCGACATGGAAGTTCAATCCCGCCAGCCCCTTGCTCTCCGCCATTGCGTCGAGTTGACGGTCGGTGAGATTGCGTGACGACGGGCACACCGCATGGGCGTTCGAGTGGGAGGCGACGAGCGGGCGGTCGCTGATCTCCGCCACGTCCCAAAACCCCTTTTCCGTCAGGTGCGACAGGTCGATCATGACCCTCAGCTCGTTGCAGGCCCGGATCAGCGCCTTTCCGGTATCGCTCAGGCCCGGTCCCGTGTCCGGGGAGGACGGGCAGGCCATCGGCACGCCGTCGCCGAAAACGTTCGGCCGGCTCCAGACGGGACCGAGCGAACGCAAGCCCGCTGAATGCAACACCTCGAGCGCGCAGAAGTCCGGGTCGATGGCCTCCGCGCCCTCGATGTGCAGCACCATGGCGAGGGCGTCGTCGGCCATTGCCTTCCGGATACCCGGCACATCGGTGCAGATCGCCACCGCGCCCTCCGCCTCCCGCTCGATCCGGCGCGCGCGGGCGGCCATGCGCAGGGTGAACCCCAGCGCGACGTCCTGCGCGACCGGCGCGAAATTCGCCGGATCGCTCGGATTGTAGCGCACCGTGAGATCCAGCCCCGTGCGCGAGGGCACATACATCGCGAACAGCCCGCCGGCGAACCCGCCCTCGCGGGCGCGCGGCAGGTCGATGTGATCGCGGTCCGCGCGGGCGAGGAACGAGCGTTCGCGCGCGGTGCCCGCGCCCAGCTCCAGTTTCAGCAAGGTGTCGTTGTGTCCGTCGAAGACGGGCACCAAGTCGGGACGCATGCGGTTCTCCGGATAACGGCGTCGGGAGCGGTACACTCGCCACACAGGCCTGGCGTTGCAAGAAAGAACTGCCGACGGAAGGGTCGGGAAGATGCGGTTTGTACAACTCGAATTGTCGACTGGGATATATCTGGTAAACGACGTAGAGTAATATAAATAATATATAGAAGATTTCTATTTAATATAGAAAAGCAAGGATAAAAAATGAGTCATCGCAACAAATTTGTTGCGCATTTCGGCTGTCTATGATCGTATTGCGAGCATAGCTAAAATATACAATTTAATTGAGATTTTGGGTGGTGCCATGATGTGTGAACGTGTGGCCGGCCCCGGGGATGGCCCGGCAGTCGAGAAATTGCGCCGCGCCCGGCTCGCCCTGATGGGTCTGGGGGAGGACGGCGCGCGCATTGGTCCCGGGATGTTTGATGCGGGTGTTGTGTCCTTCGCGCATGGCGAAGGCGTGCGGCGGCCGTTTCCCGGCGCCATTCGCAATGCCGTTGCCGCCCTGCGCGACGCCGAAGCCGCGCCGATCGAGAACTACATGTTTCTCAAGCGCTTCCCCGATCTTGAGGCGGAGATTGCGCAAAGCTTTCGGCGCATCGCCGTGCCCGACATCTACGCGCGGAATGTGGTTCTTGACGCTGGGTCCACCCGCTTGATGGTCGCGGCGCTCGGCCTCATGACGCGCGGCGGTGCCGAGGTCGTGACGTCGCCTGGCTTCTATCATCCGCTGGCCGGCTGGTGCGGCTATCTCGACCGGGCACTGCATGTGCTGCCAACAACCCGAACCTGCGCCTACAAGCTACGAGCGCAGGAGCTGCGGGACTGGCTCACCCGGACACGGCCCGCAACGCCGCCGCTTCTCGTTCTGTTCAACCCGACGATGACAGGGGCCGTTTACACGCAAGACGAAATGAACGCTCTCGGCGAGGTGCTGGTCGAGGCGGACATGCTTGCCATCGAGGACGCCCTGTTTGCCGGCTCGGAATACGACGCCGACGCGACGGGCGGACGTCTTGCCGCATCCTCGGCTGGCGAGCGCTGCCTCACGGTGGCCGGGGCCAGCAAGCTGCATTGCCTGGCCAATCTCAGGATCGGGTGGGGATGCGGTCCAGACTGGCTGACCGACGCATTGCAGGACTATGTGACCAGCAGTGCCGCCAGCATACCGCACGTCGCCAAGGCGGCGGCGCTCGGCGCCCTGCGCGCGCCGGAGGCTTTCGTGCGCCGCAATGTCGAGGAGTGCAGGCAGCGGATCGCGCTTGTGTGCGAACTCGTTCACGGACTGGATGCGCGCCTTCGTGCCGCGACGCGCATGAACGCACCGATGGTGACGATCGGTCATGAGGTGGCGGCGGGGCACTCGGTGCTGCTCGAGTTTCCCTGCCTTGTCGGCCACGAACCGCCCGGCGGTGGCGATGTGCGCGACGGCGCGGATTTGACACGCTTGTTTCTGCACGAGGCCAGGGTTGCCTTCGCGCCGGCGGTCTCGCATGGCTTCGACGGGCCGCGCGTGCGCGCCAATGTGGCCTCGATCGGCACGAACCTCACCTATGGGGCGTCCAGGCTGTGGGAGAATTGCGCCGACGAGGACTGGGGCGAGGAACAGGAACGCAGCTTCGACGCCGGCTTCGCCCAGGCGCGGGAACTGATTTCCTCGACATTCGCGGAGCGCATCGAACCTGCGCTGTTTCGGCTTCTGGACCAGCCGGCGGAATCGGCGCGGCCCCTGCCGCGCAGGCCTTCTCCGGCTGCGATCGCGGCCGGACAGGGAGCGGCGCTATGAGCCCGCGCACCGACGCGGGCGTCGCCAAATCCGCTGTCGTCATGTCCGCAAGCCTGCCGCCCGGCCCTGACCTTCTTGAAAAAACTGAAGTTTCCGCCCAGCCGGAGCGGATCGACGGGCTTGGCGCGCTGTTCGATGGTGCGGCCGGCGCGTCGCCGCGCGCCGCCCTTGTCGATGTCTGGGGGGTTCTCACTGACGGGGCACGGGCCTATCCGCCCGCAATCGATGCGCTCAAGCGTTTGCGCGGGCGCGGCGTGCGGGTGGCGCTCGTCTCCAACACGTCGCGTCGCGGCGCGGATCTGGCCCGCCTGCTTGAGGGGCAGGGGCTCGACCCGGATCTCTACGATGCGGTTGTCACCGGCGGGGAACTGGCGTTTGCGCAACTGTCGGGCGAAGTGGCGCGGCGCCGGCGCTGCGGTGGCGACGCTCTGCGCTGTTTGGTCGTTGGAACCCAGCCCGGAGGCGATTGGGCGCGCGAGGCCGGTCTCCAGTGCGTCGACACGCCCGACGCGGCGGATCTTGTTCTCGGCTTCGGCGTGCTGGGCGAAGGCGATCCGCGTGCCGGCGCGCCGCTGCCCACGCTCGACGTGGAGACCCGCCGTCTTCTGCGCGCCGCCGCGCGCTCCGGCCTGCCTCTGGTTCTGACCAATGCGGACACCAGCGTCCGCATCGCCGGATCGCTTTATCTCGGCATCGGCGCGCTCGGTGCCGTTTACCAGTCGTTCGGCGGCAACGTTCGCATCTACGGAAAACCCGCCCCGGAAATGTACGCCGCTGCCTTGAAGGCGGCCGGCATGTCCGATCCGGCCCGCGCCGTGATGATCGGCGACACGCTGGCGACCGATATCGCCGGCGCGCGGGCCGCCGGCCTTGCGACCGTTCTCGTGACCGGTTCGGGGTCCCATGCCCATGAACTTCATGCCGGCCCCGGCGGCGGGCTCTGTGCCGACGCGCTTGCGGATCTTGTCCAGCGCGCGCGGGTCTGTCCGGACCATGTGATGGAGGCGATGCAATGGTAGACGGCAGAAAACGCGACCGCGTCCTGATCTTCGGCGCCGGCGTCATCGGCGGCCATGTCTGCGATCTGCTGTCGCGCATGGACGACCGCTTCGATCTCGTCGTCGTGGCGCGGCGTCACGATCTGCTCTCGCAGCGCGTGAACCTGTCGATCACCTCGGCGCTGTGTCTGGGGTTCGATCCGCGCATCGAGGCGGTCGCCTGCGATGTGTTCGAGACCGACGCCTGCGCGGCGCTGATCGACCGCGTCCGCCCCGACATGATCGTCAATGCAACGAGCCTGCAGACCTTCTGGGAAATCGGCCAGCTTCCGGTCGATGCCTACCGGCACCTGGAGCGCGCGCGGATCGGGCCGTGGCTTCCCAATCATCTGGCGACCGCGCGCGCCGTGATGCGCGCGGTGCGCACGTCCGGCAGCGCCGCGCTGGTGGTCAATGCCTCCTTCCCGGATGCGGTCAATTCCGCGCTTGAAACGGTCGGCCTCGCTCCGCATGTCGGCGGCGGCAACATCGCCAACATCGTTCCCACGCTGACCCGGGCGGCCGCCCGCCAGCTCGGCGTCGAGCGCGGCGCGCTGACGGTTCATTTCGTCGCCCATCATGTCGCCTGCAACGCGATCTCCTCCTATGGCACGCCCGGCGATGCGCCCTACCGGCTGAGCGTCGTGCTCGACGGCGGCGAGGTCGCCGATACGCTCGATCACACGGCGCTCTTTGCCAGCGTGATCGGCGAGTTCAGGCGCGTGCGCGGCGTCACCGGTCAGATCGTCGCCGCGTCCGGCGTCGCCGCGGTGACGGCTGCCCTGGGCGATCCCGACCGGGAAAG
Source organism: Stappia sp. ES.058 (assembly GCF_900105595.1). GTDB lineage: Bacteria > Pseudomonadota > Alphaproteobacteria > Rhizobiales > Stappiaceae > Stappia. The sequence goes on from NZ_LT629784.1 coordinate 4,567,994, forward strand.
GGCGATGCACGTGCCGGGTCCCAATGCGCTTCCCGGCGGCTATCCGGCGCTCGTCGGCAAGGGCGAGGTGCGCCTTGCCCTGCCCAACGGCCTGCCGCAGGAGGAGGCGATCCGCGTCAACCTCGACGGACAGGCAGTGGAAGGCATTTCCGAAATCCGCGCCGACGGCACCATCGTCTACGAGCCAGAGGAAATGGCGGTGCTGCGCGAGGCTTTCGGCTACGACTGTGCGCAAATGCATGTCGACGAGGTCGACGCCTGGGCGGGCGAACTGCAGGCGCGCTACCGCGCCTATGCCGAACGGGTGAGCGCATGAGCGGGGTGGACGCAATGGCGCAGGACGAGACAACCGGCGATGCGACACCGGTCAGCCTGGTCACGGCCAACCGGCGCGGGCGCACCACGACGCGGCTGAACGAGATCAACATGCGCTTCGCCGATCTCGCAGGGACGGCGAATTTGCCCGTGCTCGATCTCGGCTGCGCCTTCGGCGTCGCCACCCACGCAGCCCTTGAGGCCGGCGCCACCGTTCATGCCAACGACATCGACCCGGCGCATCTGGAGGCGACGGCCCGCGACGCGCCGCCGGGGACCTGGGAGCGTCTGCATCTGGCGCCGGGCGCCTTTCCCGCAGAGCTCGATTTCCCGCCCGAAAGCCTGTCGCTGGTGCATGCCTCCAATCTGCTCAATTTCCTCACCGGCGAGGAGATCGAGGCAGGCTTTGCCAAGATCGCAGGCTGGCTGGAACCGGGCGGCCGGTTCCTGTCGATTTCGGGATCGCCCTATGCCGCCAACATCCGCGCGTTCGGACCCGTCTACGACTCCAATCGCGCCGCCGGACTGCAATGGCCCGGCGAATGCCACGATCTGCCGGCGGTGTCGGACGACCCGACGATCCGCGAACTGCCGATGTTTCTGCATCTCGTTGACCCTGACGTGCTGACCCGCGCCGCGCGGGCGGCGGGTCTCGTGGTCGAGGAGGCGCGGTTTTTTCATCGTGCGGGGACGCCCGACTACATCGCGCTCGACGGGCGCGAGAACGTCGTCTTCGTCGCGCGAAAACCCATCCCCGAGGACGAAAAGGGGCAAATGCATCCGTAGCTTAACCGGTAAAATGCTGCAGCGGAACGCCTGGAAGGCCTGGCGACTGGGGAATGATTTCACCAGGGCATCGTCATTCCACCCCGACCCGGATCCCGGAACGGCGGACTTTACGTGGCTTAAGAGCACCAGCTTTGGGAGTTGGTAGGTGCGGGTTCGAGTCCCGTCGGATGCGCCATTTTCTGCGATTTCGCGGGCCCGGAACGGATCGCGACATGGGGTCAGGCCTCCCGGATTTCGCTCCGGTCGAGGCCAAACGGTTTCCTGCATGGGAAGGAAAGGAGGTGATTATTCATGGACAAAGTGATGGCTATCCGGGAGATCAAGGCCGCGCTCGCTCTGACGAGCTCGCGTCTCTCCGAGACCGCTGCGCCAATGGCGAACCGGTCTGTACCAGCGGCTGGGGTTCCAGCCGCGATGCCAAAGCTGGCCGTTCCAGCCGCTGCTCCAGCGGGCAAGGGCGTGCCAGTGAGCGGGATGCCACCCGCTGTGCCAGCCAAGGATCTTGATGATCTGGCTGTCCCAGCGGCGCATCCACTGGCGCGTGATGCGGCGCCAATCGCCAGCTCGGCTCCAATTGCCGCTGGCGCGCTCGCCAAGTTCGATGCCGTTCCAGCCCGCTAAGGCCTGACAGGTTGGCGGGAAACCGTCGCCTCAAAGCCGCAGCACCGGAACGCGCGCGAACTTGCGCTTTCGCAAAATGTGATGCCCTGGAAATGATGCCCTGGAAACGATGCCCTGTAGAACTCCGCGCCGCGGGAGGGACGGCCGTCTCGGCCATGCCCTTCCGCGGATGCCACCGCAAGCGTTCAAGCGAAACCGCTGTCTTTTCAATCGCATGCGGCTGATGGTCAATTTCGCTTAATTTTGCACCGAAAATTGCGAAGTTTGATCTCGAAATTGATGAAATTGATCGCCGAGGCGGAATATTGCCGCACCCGCCCATCGCACCGGCGGCGGGGACAAACCGGCGTTTGCTATCCGGTTCGCGATGTCCCTGCAGCGGGTGCATCCGCGCCCGGCACCGCGTCCGGCAACAGTCCGCAGGCGGTCATCGCCGCCCTGACCTGCGGCTGAAGCACCGCGTCCGCCTCCGGGTCGATATCCCCGTCGCGGCGTGCTTGCGCAAGCCGTGCCAGAAACCGGGCCGGCGCCACCGGATCGTCGCGCTCGGATGCCTGGATCAACACCCGCCGGAGCCGTTCGCCCTGCAGCAGCGCGAAGCGGCCTGCGTCGTTTTGCAACAATCCGGCGGCGGGTGCCGGGCCGAGCGCGAGTGCCGCGAGATCGAAGCCCGGATTGCGCGCCGGATCGGTCAGCGCCGCAAGGTCGATCTCCAGCGCGACGCCGGCCTCCGCGATCAGGAACGGGGTGAGCGCGATGGCCGCCACAGCGCGGGCTTGCGTCTCTGCGGGCAGGTCGGCGAGCGGGGCGGGAAGCGCATGGGCGAGCGTGTCGAGCAGGTCGTCGATCAACAGCGTGTTGCCGGCGCTCGATTTCATCGTCGAGCCCTCAAGCCGCACCAGTTGATGGGCCAGCATCCGGTAGCGTTCGAGACCGGCCCTGGCGCCGAGCGCTTGCAGGGCCTCGACGCGGATCTGCGTGCTGGTCAGCCACTCCTCGCCCATGACATGCACGATGCGGTCTGCCGGCGCATCGCCGTCGGCGATTTCCAGCCAGAGAACCAGCGCGCGCAGGTGCTCGGTGGCGAAGCCGTCGCTGCGGGTCAAAGGGCAGCGCGGGTAGTCGTCGCGGCCCGTCTCCAGGATCACCACGCCGTCGTCCTCGCGGCGCGCGAGACCGAGGTCGACCAGCCGGTCCGCAAGCGCCAGTGCCGGCCCGATCGCATCCGATTCGCGCAGCTGGAGGTCGTGGCGCTGGCCGAGCCGGGCGAGCGTCGCCGCCTGGTCGCGCAGGACGAGCGCGATGGTCTCCCGCCACAGGGCATGCGTTTCCGCGTCGCCTTCGCGCCAGGCGGCGAGAACCGCGTCGGCGGCATCGCCATGCAGCGTCAGCTCCCGCGCGATCGGCGCGTCGGCCTCTGCGCCGTCTTCATCGGACACAACGGCCCCGGCGACCTCGCCGTAGAGCCGGCCGACGATCCGGTCGACCGGTTCGCTTCCGGAAAGCGCCGACAGTCCGCCGGCAGCAGAAACGCCGGCCAGCGCTTCGGCGATGTTGCGGCCGATGTCGCAGACGACGCTCTGGCAGGCGACATCGGCGCCCCGCGCCCGCCACAGGGCGGCAATCGCGCCGCCGAGCGCGATGTTGCGCAGGTGGCCGACATGCAGCGCCTTGTTGGCGTTGGGGTCGAGATAGTCGACCAGAATGCGCATGCCGGTGGCGGTGCCGCGAAGCTGCAGGGGATCGCCTGCATGCGCGGTAAGTCCTTTGGCGACGCGCTCCAATGTTTCGTCGGTGAACCGCAGGGTCAGCCGGTTCTTCGAAAGCCGCGCGCTTTCCACCGCCGGCCAGGCCTCGAAGACCGCCGTCAGGGCATTTCGAGCCTCACCGTCGATCCGGCCCTTGAGGATGACGGAAACGTCGGCCGCGCCTTGCGGGGAGCGGCGAAAGTCGGTCTGCCGGTCGAGACTGCCGATGGCGGCGTCAAGCCCGGCCTCCACGAGCGCCGACAGGGCCCCCGCAACGAGCGGGCCGCCCGGGTCCGCAATGCTGCCGGGTGGGACGCCGGCGCGGGTCGGCTGTCGGTTTTCGTCCATCGATCGGTTCCGAAGGTCGCCTGTCTGGGCGAGGTCGGAGCAGTTTTGCAACCTTCGGTCGATCAGGCAAGCGCGGATGCGCGTCAGGCCACCGCGCGGTCGGGAAAGAGGCCCGCAAGGCCGTCCGCGCTTGCATCGCAAATGCCGCGCTCGGTGATCAGCCCGCTGACGAGACGCGCCGGCGTGACGTCGAAGGCCGGGTTGGCCGCCGGCGTGTCGGGCGGCGAGATCAGCACCTTGTCGATGGTGCCGTCGGCGCGCCGGCCCTGGATCCAGGTGACTTCTTCCGGATTGCGCTCCTCGATCGGGATCTCGCGCAACCCGTCGCGCACGCTCCAGTCGATGGTCGAGGACGGCAGCGCGACAAAGAAGGGAATGCCGTTGTCCTTTGCCGCCAGCGCCTTCAGATAGGTGCCGATCTTGTTGCAGACGTCGCCCTGGGCCGTGGTGCGGTCGGTGCCGGTGATGACGATGTCGACCTGGCCGTTCTGCATCAGGTGGCCGCCGGCATTGTCGACGATCAGCGTGTGCGGCACGCCGTGCTTGCCGAGTTCCCAGGCGGTCAGGCTGGCCCCCTGGTTGCGCGGCCGGGTCTCGTCGACGAAGACATGAACGTCGATCCCGGCGTTGTGCGCCTGATAGATCGGCGAGGTCGCCGTGCCCCAGTCGACGGTGGCGATCCAGCCTGCGTTGCAATGGGTCAGCACGTTGACACGCTCGCCGGGCTTCTTCCGGGAGGCGATCTCGCGGATGAGCGAAAGGCCGTGTTCCCCGATGGCACGGTTCACCGCAACGTCGTCGTCGCAAAGCTCGGCGGCGAAGCGCCAGGCCGCCTCCGCGCGCTCCCTCTCGGGCAGGGGCGCGAGGCGGGCGCGGGCGGCATCGAGCGCCCATTTCAGGTTGATGGCCGTCGGCCGCGTCGCGATCAGCCGCGCATAGGCATCGGCAAGTGCGGCGTCGCCGGGCTCGGCGCGCATCGCCAGCGCCACGCCGTAGGCGGCGGTGGCGCCGATCAGCGGCGCGCCGCGCACCCACATATCGCGGATGGCGGTGGCCGCGTCGTCGACGCTGCGCAAATCGACGGTGACGAATTCATGCGGCAACCGCGTCTGGTCGATGATGCAGGCGCTGGCGCCGTCTTCACCCGGCCAGATCGCGCGATAGGGGGTTCCGTCGATCTTCATGAATTTCCCGCTCCGGTTGCAAAATTTGCCGGCCCAATCCTACCATGCCGCGCGCCGCCGCAAAACCGGTGCGTATACGGTTTTCCCGAGCTATCGGGTCTCGGCGAGCACCACGCGAAAGCCCTCGAAATCTGGCGGGCCGAGGTAGAGCGGCTTGTTGTCGCCGGCGTTCTTGTGCGCGTCGCGGAAGGCCTGGCTCTTCGTCCAGGCCAGAAATGCGTCTTCGCTTTCCCAGATGGTGTGCGAGGCAAAAAGCGTGTGTTCGTCGCCGGTCGCGCCGCGCAGCAGGTGAAACTCCTTGAAGCCGGGCACATCGGAAAGCTTGCGCTCGCGGTTGCGCCAGACGGTCTCGAAATCGTCCTCGTGGCCGGGTCTGACGCGAAATCGGTTCATGGCGATGAACATGTCGAGGTGTCCTCCTGTAACGGGTCGAGACCCGTTACTTGGCCATGGTCGTCCGCTTCGACAAGACTGCGCAAGGCCCGTGCAAAGGCACTCTGGCCGGCGCTGCGCAGCGGAACGAAGGGTGTGTTGAGCTTCTGGCAGGCACGCTTGGCACGCAGGCAGGCATCGTGACTGACGCAGGTGACGGGACAAAAGACGCAATCGACCGACGGCAGCAGGTGATCGAGACGTTGCGGCGCGTCCTCAACCCCGCCGTCGTGGTGCAGGAAGTCGGCGTTGAATCCGGCGGCAATGCCACGCAGCCGGTCGCGGTGGCCGTGCAACCCGCCGACATAAAGCACGGTTCGCGGACGTTCGTTCGCGTCGGTGGGCAAGGCCTCGTGTTTCGCGGGCGCGGGCGACGGCCGGTCGGCGGGCATCGCCCGGGCCTGGTGCCTGGGCGACGCGGTCAAGGTGTCGGGCCGGGCCGGAGTGTCTAGCGCCCGCAGCCTTGCTTCCGCCTGGCGCGCCCTCACCCTGGCGCCCTGGAGCGCGCGCTGGGCCTTGTCGAACCGCCGTTGCAGCGTCGCGGCCCTGGCGTCCGTGTGGCGCGGAGCGTGCCGGATGCCGGTCCCGGTCTCGCCGGGGGCGGGCCGCGCATGCAGGGCGGCGATGCGCGCGTGCAGTCTGGCAATCTCGCTGTCGCGCTCGGCCAGGGCATCGTGCAGGCCGGCCTCGGTGCGTCTTGCGCGCTCTTCGGTTTCGCGGATCTGGTCGCGCAAGGCCGCCGCTTCGCCGGTCTTGCGCCGAACCGAGGCGCCGGCCAGATGCGACCACATATGCACCTCGCCGAAGATCCGGACCCGCAACTCGCCGGGAACATGGCCGTGGCTCATGAAGGCCCAATAGGCCGGTGCGACCTGGCCGTTTTCGCTCATGTCGTGCCACAGCGCATTAAGCTTTTCGTCGCCGCGCGTGCGCGAAACCCGGCGCAGGGCGCCCTCGAAGCGCGTGTCGAGCAGCTTCTGGAAGGCGCGGGAAAAGGCATTGTCGGTGGTCGACAGGCGAACGAAATGACCGTGCACGTCGTAGTCGGGCGTCTCGGGCGAGACCTCGATGCCGACCCGCCGCGCGACCCGGCGCAGGTCGTCGATGTCGGCGCAGGTGCCGACGATGGAGCAATGGACGCTGTCACCCTGCTCCCACAGGGAGATCCGCCGTCGCGGCGGCGGGTCCGTCGCGTCAGGTGCGTTGCTTGAGGCTTCTGCCTTTATGGCGGCGGCGACGGCGGCGCCAATGCGGTCATCGCGCGCGCACATGGCAGACCTCGGGTGAGGGATGAAACGGGGCCCGCGCGAATCGCGCCACGGGAAAACGGCAAAGGGAGAATGGCGACAGCATGGACCCTCGCTGATCGCGGCGCGGACATCCGCCGAAACGGGGCCGCGCGCATCTTGCGCATGAAAAGGCGTGGCTGGCTGAACCGACGAGGGAGTTGCCGGCTTGGCTTGCTGGCGCTTGGACATGTCCACCGGATCCCTGGACACGGGAAGAGACCGGCGAACGCGACAGGGATATAAAACATGATAGAAAGAGTCAAGAATAACGTCCGCGCGCGAAACAGCGACCTCGGCCGAAGGCGTTTATTGCGGATCCAAGGGTCGGATGTGAACAGGTGGCGCGCCGGGATTGCATCCATGAAAAAACATGAGTATTTGAGTCATGAATAAACCCGAAGCGGCGGTTTCGTGCCCGTTTCGTTTCAAGGAGACTGTCATGCCCCACAATCCAGCAGTGCGCCGGACGCTTCTTCGCCGGCCGGGTGCCCGCAGGCCCGCCCCCGGCTCTCCCGCGGCCGCGCCTGCCCCGCTTGAACTCGACAGTTCCGCGCTTTTCCAGGGCGCGCGGGAGGTGCATATCAAGCACAAGGACATGACCTACCGCTTGTCGATCACCCGCTTCGAGAAGCTGCTTTTGACCAAGTAGGACGCCGCTTGCGCCGCTGTATGTGAATTCGCGAGACGGCTGCGGCTGGAAACCCGTAAAAAGTCTGCTAAAAGACCGAAAACCTTCTCAACGTGCCGTGCGCGCGAGCCTGCTTGCGCGCCGCCAATTCCGACGGTGTCATGTCCGAACTCGAAAGCCTAGAATCCGAGATCCTCGCGGCCATCGCCGCGGCGACGAGCGAAGCCGAACTGGAAGAGGTGCGGGTCGCTGCCCTTGGCAAGAAGGGGTCGGTCTCCGAGCAGCTCAAGACACTGGGCAAGCTCTCTCCCGAGGAACGCCGCGAGATGGGGCCGGCGATCAACGGCCTGAAGGCGCGGGTCGGCGAAGCGCTGGGCGCCCGTCGCGAGATCCTGCAGGAGGCCGCCCTCAACGCAAGGCTCGAGGCGGAGCGCGTCGATGTCACACTGCCGTTGCGCATGGCCCCGTCGGAAACCGGCCGCATTCATCCGGTAAGCCAGGTGATCGACGAACTGACCGCGATCTTCGCCGACATGGGGTTTTCCATCGCCGAAGGCCCGGACGTCGAGACCGACCACCTGAATTTCACCGCGCTGAATTTCCCGGAAGACCATCCGGCGCGCGACATGCACGACACGTTCTTCCTGCATCCCAAGGAAGACGGCGAGCGCATGCTGCTCAGGACCCACACGTCTCCGGTGCAGATTCGCACGATGATGTCGCAGGAACCGCCGATCCGCGTGATCACGCCGGGGCGGACCTACCGCTGCGACAGCGACCAGACGCATACGCCGATGTTTCACCAGGTCGAGGGCCTGGTCATCGACAAGGGCAGCCACATCGGTCACCTGAAGTGGGTCCTTGAGGAATTCTGCAAGGCGTTTTTCGAGGTCGACGAGATCAAGATGCGCTTTCGTCCCTCGTTCTTTCCCTTCACCGAGCCGTCGATGGAGGTCGATATCGGCTGCGACCGCTCCGGCAACGAGGTGAAGATCGGCGAGGGTGACGACTGGCTGGAGATCCTCGGCTGCGGCATGGTGCATCCCAACGTGATCCGCAATTGCGGGCTGGACCCGGATGTGTATCAGGGCTTCGCATGGGGCATGGGCATCGACCGGATCGCCATGCTGAAATACGGCATGCCCGATTTGCGGGCCTTCTTCGATGCCGACGTGCGCTGGATCGACCATTACGGCTTCCGGCCGCTCGATCTGCCGACCCTGTTCGGGGGGCTGTCGCGATGAGGCTCTTCGCAGCTTTCTGGCTGGTGCTGCTGGCGGTCCTGCTTGCCGTGCCGGTGCAGGCCCAGGCTCAGACGCTGAACCAGACGCCGGCCCAGGCGCAGTTGTCGGGCGAGATGGCGTCGTTTCTGGAGGTCTGCGCCGACAAGAGCGCGGAACGCGGCCGGCTGCGCTATTGCGACGACTATTTCCGTCTGGGGCTGGGCGCGGGTGCGGACCCGGTGCTGTACCTGCGCGACCGCATCACCAGGTTGCGCGCAAGTCATGAGGCCAATGCCTCGGAAAAGTACCAGAGCTTCCTGACTGCCGTTTACATCACCGCCTTCCTCGCGATCGCCACCCTCGTCCTGGTGACGAGCGAGCGGCGCATCGCCGGGATCTCCAAATGGTCGACGGCAACCTCGGCGCTGGCGTTGCTGGTTCTCATCGGCGCGATGACCTACGGCTGGCTCGACAAAAGCCAGGCCGAGGATTCGGCGATGCTGGAGCTCGGGTTGCTGCGCGACCAGATCGAGACCGAGGCCTCGCAGGCGATCGCCGGCGGCGACGGGATCGCGGACGCTCAGGTCGAGCGCTGGAACGACCGGCTGCACGAGATCGGCCGCCGCTTCGCCGAAGCCTATGCCGGGGCCTCCATCATGCCGGACCTGGATCGTTTCACCCCGACCGATTGACGCCCGCGTCGAATGGCGCCGCTTGACCAGGCGCCCTCCGCGACAAGACACAAGAGACCGATGCCATGAAATTCACCCTGTCCTGGCTCAAGGATCATCTGGAGACCGATGCAGGCCTCGACGAGATCGTCGAGATGCTGACCCGCATCGGGCTCGAGGTCGAGGATGTCGCCAATCCGGCCGACCGGCTGAAGAGCTTCACCATCGCCCGCGTGGTCGAGGCGAAGCCGCACCCCAATGCCGACCGGCTCAAGGTGCTGAGCGTCGATACCGGCGATGGCGCGCCGCCCGTTCAGATCGTCTGCGGCGCGCCCAATGCGCGCGCCGGCCTCGTCGGCGTTCTGGCGCGGCCCGGCGACTATGTGCCCGGCATCGACGTCACGCTGTCGGTCGGCAAGATCCGCGACGTGGAAAGCTTCGGCATGATGTGCTCGGAGCGCGAACTCGAACTGTCGGACGAGCACAGCGGCATCATCGATCTCGGCGAGGACGCGCCGGTCGGTGCCTCCTATGCGCAATTCGCCGGTCTCGACGACCCGGTGATCGAGATCGGCCTGACGCCGAACCGTCCCGATTGCGCCGGCGTCTCGGGCATTGCCCGCGATCTGGCCGCCGCCGGTCTCGGCAGGCTGAAGGAAAACCGCCCGCCGCAAGTCGCGGGTGAGGGCGATTGCCCGGTTTCTGTGCGCCTCGACTTCGGCGACACGCCGTCGCTCTGCCCGGCTTTCGGCCTGCGCCTGGTGCGCGGCATCGCCAACGGGCCGTCGCCGGAGTGGATGCAGAAGCGGCTGATCGCCATCGGCTTGCGCCCGATCAACGCGCTCGTCGACATCACCAATTACATCACCTTCGACCGGGGCCGGCCGCTGCACGTCTTCGATGCTGCCAAGGTGTCGGGCGATCTCGTGGTGCGGCGAGGGCGCGCGGGCGACGAATTGCTCGCGCTCGACGGCAGGATCTATCGCTTCGACGACACGATGTGCGTGATTTCCGACGACAACGGTGTGGAATCCATCGGTGGCATCATGGGCGGGGAGCTGTCCGGCTGCACGGCAGAGACGACCGACGTCCTGATCGAATCGGCGCTTTGGGACGAGACCAACATCGCCCGCACGGGACGCGCGCTCGGCGTCAATTCCGACGCCCGCTACCGCTTCGAGCGCGGCGTCGATCCGCAGTTCTGCCTGCCGGGTCTGGAGCTTGCCACGAAGATGGTGACCGAGATCTGCGGCGGCGCGCCGAGCAAGGTGACCTTCGCCGGTGCGTTGCCCGACACCGACCGGGCGATCGACTTTCCCTTCGCCGAGGTCAGGCGTCTTTCGGGCCTGTCCTTGTCTCCGCCGGAGATCAAGGGGGTGTTGAGCCGGCTCGGTTTCTGGGTCACCGGCAGCGGCGACACCGTCAAGGTCTCGCCGCCGTCCTGGCGGCCGGATGTGCACGGCAAGGCCGATCTGGTGGAGGAGGTCGTGCGCATCGTCGGCCTCGACAAGGTGGTTTCCACGCCGCTGCCGCGACACACGACGGTGTCCGACCGCGTGCTCACCATCGCCCAGACGCGTCGCTCGCAGGCACGGCGCACGCTTGCCGTGCGTGGCATGAAGGAGGCGGTCACCTGGTCGTTCATCTCCGCCAGTCAGGCGCAAGCCTTCGGCGGCGGCGGGCGCGACCTTGAGCTTGCCAACCCGATTTCCGCCGACATGTCCGACATGCGCCCGAGCCTGGTGCCCGGCCTGGCCGCCGCTGCCCAGCGCAACGCCGACCGGGGCTATCCCGATGTGGCTCTCTTCGAGGTCGGTCAGGTCTTTGCCAACGACACGCCGCAGGGCCAGTCCATGGTCGCCGCCGGCGTGCGTCGGGGGACCGCCGGCTTCATGGGCGCCGACCGCCACTGGTCGGGCAATGCCGCGCCGGTCTCCGTCTTCGACGCCAAGGCGGATGCGGAGGCAGCGCTTGCCGCCGCCGGCGCGCCGGTTGACAAGCTGATGGTCTTCGCGGACGCGCCCGACTGGCTGCATCCGGGCCGCTCGGGCGAATTGCGCCTCGGCCCCAAGACGGTGCTCGCCCGCTTCGGCGAATTGCATCCGCGCGTCATGCGCGCGCTCGATCTCGACGGGCCGGTTGCGGTTTTCGAGGTGTTCCTCGATGCGGTTCCCGTGCCGAAAGGCAAGGGCGGACGCTCAAAGGGCGCGTTCAACGCCAGCGGCCTGATGCCGGTGCGCCGCGACTTCGCCTTCGTTGTCGACGAGGCGGTGACCGCCGACAGGCTGATGAAGGCGGCGCGCGGTGCCGACAAGGCGCTGATTGCCGACGTCACGCTGTTCGACGTCTATCGCGGCAAGGGCGTCGAGGAGGGCCGCAAGTCGCTCGCCATCGACGTGACGCTGCAACCGCGCGCAAAGACCCTGACCGACGAGGATCTCGACGCGGTCGCGGGCAAGATCCGCGCGGCGGTGGAAAAGGCGACCGGCGGCACGTTGCGCGGCTGAGCGTTTTTGCCGGGGCGCTTGTGTCGGCGCGCTGCCTCCCATACCCTTTGCAGGATGCTTCGGCGCGGCCGGTGAAGACCGGGAGCGCCGGGGTCTGCGGGGGCAGGGAGCTTTTCAGGAGCGTGTGGTGGCTGCACTGACATCGCCTCGAAACCCGATACCTGCGATCGGCCTTGCCCTCGACCGGACGACGCTGGGCGATCCCGCACGCGCCAGCGAGGACGACCGTCGCCGCGTTCTGGAGCTTCTCGTCCGCACCGATGCCGACCTGATGCGGGTCTTGCGCGGCGCGCGAAGGCTTGCCCTGCCGGACTGGCGGCTGGCCAGCGGCGCGATTTACCAGACCGTCTGGAACGCGCTTACGGACAGGCCCGTCGGGCACGGCATCAAGGACTTCGATCTGCTGTATTTCGACGGGTCCGACACCGGCTACGAAGCCGAGGACCGGGAAATCGCGCGTGGCGAAGCGGTCTTCGGAAACACCTCCGTCCCGGTCGAAATCCGCAATCAGGCGCGGGTACACCTGTGGTTTCAGGCCCGCTTCGGCCGGGCCTATCCGAGGCTTCGCTGCACCGACGAGGCGCTCTTGAACTACGCCGCAAAGACCCATGCGGTCGCCGTGCGGCTGGAAAACGACGATCGTCTGTCCGTCGTGGCGCCCTTCGGACTGGCGGATGTCTTCGCCATGCGGCTGGTGCCCAATCCCGCGCTCGACAATGCCGCGACCTACGCGCAAAAGGCAGCGCGGATGACGCAGGCCTGGCCGGAGATCGAGGTCGTGGGCTGGCCCCTGGAGGCCGGTGCCGCGGGCAGCGACGACGCGGTCGCGCCTGTGGAGGATGACCCGCAGCCGGCAACCGGGACGGATCAGCGGCCGCGTTCCGGGCCGTCTTCGGACGGACGGGACTGGATGTCGCTGGCCACCAGCCCGCGCACCGAATTGCCGAAATAGACCTTTTCGGCCCCCAGCACTTCGTCCAGCGTCACGTGCGCCTCGAAGGCGCGCCCGCTTTCCAGCAGGGCAGCACGCAGCGTGCCCGGCAGAAGGCCGTGGCCAAGCGGAGGGGTCACAAGCCGGCCGGACCGCTTCACGAAGAGATTGGTATAACTTCCCTCGGTGGCAAAGCCCTCCCGATTGACGAAGAGCACCTCGTCGCATCCGCGTTCGATCACCATGCGCTTGAGCGTCCCGTCGTAGAGTGCGCGGCGGGTCGTCTTGTGGGCCAGAAGGGGATTGCGGGCGTCGACCGGCGTGTCGGCGATTTCGATCCGCCAGCGCGGCGGGGTGGCCGCAAGCGCCTCGTCGGAGATCCGCAGGCGACCGTTTGCGGACAGTTCCAGGCGAACGCGGCGCGGCGCGTCGAAGCGATCCGCACGTGCGGCAAGCTCCGCTGCGATCTTGTCCGGCGAACAGGAAAATCCCAGTCGCGCGGCGCTTGTCTCAAGCCGGCGCATGTGTCGTTCGAGCAGCAGGTAGCCCTCGCGCGGGTGCCAGGCCATGGTTTCGAACAGCGCGAAATCGGGCAGAGGATTTTCCAGGAAGGCGAGCTTGAGCCGGCTTTCCGCATATTCCGGGCCCGCGCCGGAATCGAAGACCAGCCCGGATCCCGTCCCGATCTCGAAGGTGCCGGATGGTCCGCTTTCGTCGGGCGTGGCGACCAGCGTGCGGATCGCGACATTGAAGCGGAAGTCGCCGCCCGGCTCCAGATGGCCGATGGACCCGGTGTAGATCCCGCGCGGGCCCGTTTCCAGGCCGTGAAGGATCTCCATTGCCCTGAGTTTCGGTGCGCCGGTGATCGACCCGCAGGGAAAGAGCCGCGCCATGCAGGCGGCGAACCCTTGGCCGGGTTCGAGCTGCGCGTCCACCGTCGAGGTCATTTGATGGAGCGTGGCATAGCGCTCCACCTTGAACAGACGGGACACCTGAACGCTGCCCGGCACGGCGATGCGCGACAGGTCGTTGCGCATCAAATCGACGATCATGACATTCTCGGCCTGCGACTTCGGATCGCGGGCGAGGTCGGCGGCAATCGATGCGTCCTCCGCATCGTTGAGGCCGCGCGGCGCGGTGCCTTTCATCGGCCGGCTCGTTATCCGGGATCCACGCCGTTCCAGAAACAGCTCCGGCGACAGCGACAGGATCGTGTGCGTGCCCAGATCGAGAAACGCGGCATGGCCCACCGGCTGTGTCGTGACGAGTTGTGCAAACAACGCGCCGAGATCGCCGCGATAGTCGCCCCGGGCCCGCATCGTCAGGTTGGCCTGATAGATATCGCCCCTGGCGAGATGCGCCTTGACGGCCTTGAAGGCGGCCGTGTAGTCGCCCTGCTGCATGTCGAGCCCGGTCACCGTTGCAGTTGGCGGCGGCGCATGGGCCGCGCCCCGCGCGTTCTTGCCGGCGAGCAGCGCAAGCGCCGCTTCACGGTCCATTGGATCGGGGGTGTCGTAGACACCGAACCAGACCAGAGGCAGGTCTGAGGTCCCGGGCGCGAGATCCCGCAGCTTTTCCTCAAATGCATAGCCGGCTTCATAGGCGAGGTAGCCCGCCACGTGGTGACCGTCCGCCGAGGCCTCTTCGGCAGCCTCCAGGCAGGCTGTCACGTCCTCGATCCGGAAGCAGGAGACGATGCGATGCGGAGCGGAAAACCGGAGCGCGGTGCCGGCTGTTGCGTCGAGCAGCAGGAGGGTGCCGGTCGTATCGCCGGGGCGTGCGGTCATGGAGATCCTGCTCGACGTCTTGCTGGGGATCCGGGTCAGGACCGGGACTGAATGCCCGCCCGCGCCGGCGCGCTCTTGCTCATTCTGGCATAGACCTGATCCAGGATCCGCGGCGCGGAGCCGTAGCTGAGCGCCAGCAGAAATTCCTTAGGGTAGCGGTAGAGCTTGCCGACAAACCGGCCGATGCCCTTCTTGCTGGCGACATGAGCGATTGCCGAGGTTCCGGTCAGGTCGTCCCACAGGGCGCGGTAGTTTTCCGGCATCTCGATCGGCGTGTCGCTGAAGCTCGACGACACCTTTCGCGCAAGGATGGTCGTTGCCGCCGATGCGGCGGGAATGATCTCGAACCCCGCCTTGAGCAGCATCGCCTTCAGGGTCGTGTGGTTGAAATTGTAGATGTGGGCGTAGTGAAACCGCGTCGAGGGCGCATGGTTGGTGTTCCGGATATTGGGCACCGCCACCGAAAAAAGCCCATCCTCACGGAGGAGCGAATTGATGAACCGCAGCGAGGCGAGCGGGTCGGGCAGGTGCTCCAGCACATGGTTCAGGTTGATGATGTCGTAGCCGTCCGGATTGAGGTCCGCCGTCTCGTAATTGCAGTTCTGGACCGGCAGCGAGAGCACCCGCTGCGTGTATTCCGCATAGCCGGTGTTGGGCTCGATCCCGGAGGCGTCGAAGCCCATCTTGCGCGCCATGTAGAGAAATTCGCCGCTGCCCGAACCGATGTCGAGAAAGCGGGTCTGTCCGGCGCTCGCGTGTTCCGCGATCTGGGCCATGCGCTGATAGGCCCCCGGCGCATAGCGGAAGGTGTGCTTGAGCCTGGGCTCATAGGTGGACTTGTAGGCCTTGCGGTAGTCCACGGTGTAGAACCGGTCCAGCTCTTGCTTGGTGGGGATCGGATGGCTGTGCACGAGCCCGCAGCCGGTGCAGACCACCGTGGTCAGCGGCTTTGAATCGCGCCCGACGCCGGAGATGACCCGCCGGTCCTTGCCGGCGCAGATCGGACACTCCGTCTCGAGCGAAATCAAGCTCCCGTTTTCGAAGTTCGGCAAGACATGGCTCCCGGTTCTGGCAGGTTCTGCGGCGTTTCTTTCAAGGTGCTGGATGCCTGGCGCTATCCTGTGGCTCTGTCTTATTGGATCGAATGGTCCGCGACCAGAGGCAGAAGCTGAATTCTTGCCAAATCCACCGCAACGGCCGGATGTCGACAATGTGTTCCTCCCGGGCTCGGCAGGGTCGGAAATTGCGATAGGATTGACGGTGTCGATCCCGCGATTGCAAATCCGATTTCTGGAGAGCGTATGTCCGAGTTTGAAAACAAGACCGTTGTCATCACCGGCGCCAGCCGGGGCATCGGCGAAGCTGCCGCCCGTCATCTGGCCGCCCTTGGCGCGAATGTCGTGCTTGCGGCGCGCAGCGTCGGCGACATCGAACGTATTGCCGCCGAGATCGAAAAGGCCGGGGGCAAGGCAACGGCCTTCGCCTGCGACGTCAGCCGATATGACGACGTGAAGGCATTGATCGCGCGTGCGGTCGATCTTTACGGTCGGCTCGATGTGCTGGTGAACAACGCCGGCCTGATCGAGCCGATCGCCCGGCTTGCCGACAGCGACCCGGAGGGCTGGTGCCAGGTCGTCGACGTCAACGTCAAGGGCGTCTATTTCGGCCTGCGCTGCGCGATCCCGGAAATGACCGCGCGCGGCGGCGGCACCATTATCAACATCAGTTCCGGGGCCGCCACAGGCGCGCTGGAGGGCTGGAGCCACTATTGCGCGACCAAGGCGGCGGTGCTCTCGCTCACCCGCTGCACCGACAAGGAGTATCGCGGCGAGGGCATTCGCATGATCGGCCTCAGCCCCGGCACGGTGAAGACCGAGATGCAGGTGGCGATCAAGAAGTCGGGCGTCAATCCGGTCAGCCAACTCGACCCGTCGGTGCATATTCCGCCCGAATGGGTCGCGCAGACGATCGCCTATCTCTGCGGACCCGAAGGCGACGCCTATCTCGGCACGGATTTCTCGCTCAAGACGGACGAGGGCCGCGCGGCGGTGGGACTGCCTGCCGTTTCGTGAGGCAGAGCGCGCGTCGGCCGGTCACTTGGCCGGCTCGACCCGCGCGGCGGCATGTGCGCCGGCCGGCGCCGTGCCAACGCCATGGCGCAGCACCGTGACGGCGAAGAGCGCCATCGTCGCGATCGCGAGCAGAGATCCCGCCTGCGCCAGCACCGGCCAGTTGTCGCGGATCGCGAAGACGATGCCCGGCGTCAGGACCAGCACAGTTGCGACCACCAGGGCAAAATGGATCCGAGCCAGCGGCGAGGCGGCCGCTGTCGGGGTAAGCGCGTAATAGGTGCCGAAGACGGCGGACATCACGAAGCCGAGCAGGTTGAGGTGGCCGTGGGCGGGGGACAGCGTGTGGTCATGGGACGCCGACATCTGGATGCCCCAGACCATTCCGGCGAGCCCGAAAAGCGCGGCCGTGGCGAAAAACCACGTGGGTACGGATCGCATGGCAGTTCCTCCCTCGATATCCGTCGATGGTCTCGGCGTGGTCGTCATGGCGTTTCCCGAAGCCAACCGGCCAAAGAGTATCGGGCGGAAATGCATATGAAAAATCGATTGATCGTATAATATCTATTCGCATGACGAATTTCGCGACTCTCGACCTCAACCTGCTGCGGGTGCTGGATGCCCTCTTGAGCGAAGGCTCGACGGTGCGCGCCGGCGAACGTCTCGGGCTGTCGCAGCCTGCGGTGTCCGCCGCGCTGTCGCGGTTGCGCGGCGCGCTTGGCGACGAACTGTTCTTCCGCCGGGGGCAGGGGCTGGAACCGACGCATTTCGCGCGATCCCTGGAGGCGCCGCTGCGCGAGGCGCTGGACGGCCTCCAGACCCTGCTCAACGGCCCGGCGGCGTTCGATCCCGCGGCCTCCGACAGCAGCTTCACCGTATCGGGCAGCGACTTCTTCGCCGAGATGCTGATGCCCGGGCTTGCCGGGCGGCTGGCGCGGACCGCGCCCGGCATGCGGGTGCATCTCGTCGATCTCGTGCCGGACAGTTTTGTCGGTACGCTGCAGCGTCACGAAATCGACCTGGCGCTGGTCCCTGAGGTGGAGGCGCCGGACTGGGTGGAAACCCGGCGGATGTTTTCCTGTCCCTTCGTTGCGGTCGCTCGCAAGGGCCATCCGCGCCTTGCCGATTCGCGGGTGTCGCCAGGCGATGTCATGCCGATGGATCTCTTCTGCGATCTCGGTCAGGTGGTGTTTTCGCCGGAGGGCAATCTTCGCACGATGGGCGACGCCGCGCTGGCGCGGGTCGGGCGGGAGCGGCAGGTGGTGATGACCATGCCGGTGTTTTCCGGCGTCTATCGGGCGGTCGCCGCCTCCGATCTGATCGCGCTGCTGCCGATGCAGCTTGCCAGGCAGGTCGCCCCGGGGGCCGGGCTTGTGCTTTATCAGGTGCCCATGCCCATGGCCCCGGTTGAGATCGTGATGATCTGGCACCGCCGCTTTTCCGCCAGTCCCTCACATGTGTGGATGCGCGACCAGATCGCCGATCTGCTTGCCCCGCTCGATGCGATGGCCCGAGCGCGCGGCGGTTGCGGTCGCGGACCCTCCTAGACGTTGACCCCGAACATCATGCCGACGGCGGCGGTCGCCCCCATGGCAAGCGCGCCCCAGAAGGTGACGCGCAGCGCGCCCTTGGCCAACCCGGCACCGCCTGCGGAGGCACCGAGCCCGCCGAGCACGGCAAGCGCCGGCAGGGTGGTAATCGCCACCGCGAGCGCAATCCGTGGGTCCGGCGCGAGCCCCGCCACGATCAGCGGCACGACGGCGCCGGTTGCAAAGCTCAGCGCCGACACGACGGCGGCCTGGACCGGATGGGCGGTCACGACTTCGGAAATGCCAAGCTCGTCGCGCGCATGGGCTGCGAGCGCGTCCTTTTCGGTGAGCTGGACGGCGACCTCGCGCGCGAGCCGGTCATTGAGACCGCGCTCGACATAGATCTGCGTCAACTCGTCGAGTTCCGCTTCCGGCGTTTCCTCGAGCTCCCGGATTTCGCGGGCGATGTCGGCCTTTTCCGCATCGGTCTGCGAGCTCACCGAGACGTATTCGCCGGCGGCCATCGACATCGCGCCGGCGACGAGACCCGCAAGGCCGGCGATCAGCACCTCCGGGCGCCCCGAGCCGGCCGCGGCCACGCCGACCACCAGGCTCGCTGTCGACACAAGGCCGTCGTTGGCGCCCAACACGGCGGCGCGCAGCCAGCCGATGCGGTGCATCGTGTGGGTTTCGGAGTGAAGAATACGGGTCATCGGAGGGGTTTGCCTTTGTTGTCTGCGTTTTGACCGGTCGAGGGATGCGTGCGCGGATGGATCCTGAGCGCGCGCAGCGCGTTGAGGATCACGGCCACATCGATCACCTCCTGCAGCAGCGCGCCCTGAACCGGCGTGAGATAGCCGAAGGCGGCCGCACACATGCCCGCAATCGAAAGACCGATGCCGGCGACGACGCTTTCCACCGCGATCCGCCGTGCGCCCCTGGCCACTTCCAGTCCCGGCAGCAGGCGGTCCAGGTGATCGACCAGGAGCACCACTTCGGCGGCTTCCGCCGAGGCGGCCGCGCCGCGCGCGCCCATGGCCACGCCGACGTCGGCGGCGGCGAGCGCCGGCGCGTCGTTGACGCCGTCGCCGACCATCATCACGGGACCGTTCTTGCGCTCGCTCAGCACCAGCAGGACCTTCTGGTCCGGCGACAGGTCGGAGCGCACCGCGTCGAGGCCGAGGCCTTCCGTGACCGCTTCCGCCACGGCGCGCCGGTCGCCGGTCGCCAGAAGAATGCGTTCGATGCCGTTTTCCCGCAGACCGGCAAGCAACGCCCCCGTTCCCGAGCGCAAGGCGTCCGCCAGGAGCAGGTGACCGGCCAGCGCGCCGTCGACGGAGACGGCGACAACCACCGATCCCGGTTCGCGGAAGTGGTGATCCCAACCAGGGCGCTCGGCCTGTCGGGCGACGAAACCGATCCCGCCGACGATCACGCGGCGTCCGTCGACGGTTCCCGCAAGGCCTTCGCCGGCGGTCTCGACGAGGTCGTCCGGCACGGGAAGGGCCATGCCGCGCGCGCGGGCCTCCGCGACGATGGCTTGCGCGATGGGGTGTTTCGACGCCTGGTCGAGCGCGGCGGAGAAATAGAGCACGTCGTTTTCGCTGAGCTCGCCATGGCGCTCGACGGAGACGATCTTCGGCCGCCCGTCGGTCAGCGTGCCGGTCTTGTCGAGGATCAGCGTGTTGATCCGCGCCAGCGCCTCGAGCGGTTTCGCGCCCTTGATCAGCACGCCGTAATGCGCGGCGCGCGACAGGCCCGCCACCAGCGCCACAGGCACGGCGAGGATCAGCGGGCAGGGTGTTGCGACAACGAGAACGGCAACCGCGCGGATCGGATCGCCGGTAAACCACCATGCAGCCGTTGCCAGCACCACGGTGACGGCGAGGAAGGCGAGCGAATAGCGGTCGGCGAGCCGCGCCATCGGGGCCTTGGATTTCTGTGCCGCTTCCACCAGCCGCACGATCCCGGCGTAGGTGCTGTCGGCGGCGCGGCGAGTGGCGCGCAGGTCGAAGGCCTCGCCCGCGTTGGTCGCCCCGCTCATCACCTCGCCATCGCGCTCAAGCCGCGCTGGCAGGGATTCGCCCGTCAGCGCCGAGAGGTCGAGAACGGCGCGCGCGCTTTCCACCGTCCCGTCCACCGGTGCGATCTCGCCCTGCCGGATCAGGAGACGGTCGCCGGGCTCGATTTCCTCCAGCGGCACCTCGTCGAGCGCGCCATCGCGGTGGCGGGTCGCCGTGCGCGGCACGCGGGCGAGCAGTGCGCTCATCTCGCGTCGGGCGCGGCCTTCCGCGAAACTTTCCAGAAATGTACCGCCGGAATACATCAAGGCGACCACGGCGGCGGCCAGCGTCTCGCCGAAGACAAGCGCTGCCGTCATCGAGAGTGCCGCGACGATGTCGAGCCCGACCTCGCCGGCGCGCAGGGAGCGCACGATCTCGATGAGAAGCGCCGCCAGCACCGGAATGACGCCGGCCGACCACGCGATGCTTGCGGCTTGCGCGAAGCCGGTGAGCGAAAGCGCCAGACCGGTCAAGAGCCCGACAAGCGCAATCGCCAGCAGCGCGATCTTCATTCGATCCTGAAACGGGGCGGTCATCTGTGTGCTGTCATGAAAAGGGAGATCCCGGTGTCAGGTCGCGCAACCGACGCCGGGGGTCGGGCGCGGCTGGAACAAAGATCCGACCGGCGTCCGGCGAAGCCTGTCGCCGTCGCGGTCGATGAAGAGCGTTTCGAGGCCGAGTTTACGGGCGAGACGCGCGCCCTCCAAGCGTCCTTTGACCATCAGCGCCGTTGCCCAGGCATCCGCCGTCATGCAGGTGTCGGCGACGACGGTGACCGAGGCCGGCGCATGCGCCAGCGGGCCGCCGCGCTTCGGGTCCATCGTGTGCGACAGCCGCTGCCCGCCGACCTCGACGAAATGGCGATAATCGCCGGACGTGGCAACGGCGGTATCCTCAAGCGCCAGGATCGCGCAGGGTTTGCGCGTGAGCGGATCCGGGTCCTCGATGGCGATGGTCCAGGGCGACCCGTCCGGCTGTGCGCCGAGCGCGCGCAGCTCGCCGTCGATGGCAAGGAGCGCAGCGGGTATGGCGAACGCCCTGGCGATCTCGGCGAGCCGGTCGACGCCATACCCCTTGGCGATGCCGCAAAGGTCGAGCGACACCGGCGAATGTTTGCGCGCCCGTCCGCCCGCACAGTCGAGTTCCAGCACGTCATGTGCGGCCGGTCGCGTGGCGGAAAGGGCTGCGCGGATGCGGGTCTCCTCCGCCGCCTCGGGGCCGAATCCCCAGGCCGAAACCGCATCGCCCATGGCAATATCAAAGGCGCCGTCCGAGGCGCGGCCGACCGCAAGTCCCGCGTCGAGCACCGTCATCAGCGCGGCCGGAAGGGCGACCCAGACATCCGTCGGGGCCGCGTTCAGCCGCATGAGATCGCTGTCGGCTTTCCAGGTGGACATTTGCGCGTCCACCTCGGCCACGGCCTGCGCCATGGCGCGTTCGGCAGGCGCGACGTCGAAATCCGCCGGCATGTGAAACAGGGCGGACCAGCGGGTGCCCATCGTCGCGCCGTTCAGGGCGTGGCGTGTGAGGTCAGTAAATGTCTTCGCCATATCGGCCCTCGGCTTTGAGTGTCTGAAGGGAGAGGCCCCGGGGTGCGAGGATCTCGGCCAGCGCTTGGGCAACACCCGCCGCCATGCCGCGCCCGCCGCACACCAGTACCTCGGCACCGTCGGCGATCAGCTGCGCCACTCTTGCGCCATCGCGGCGCAGTGCGTCCTGGACATAGGTGCGCGTATCCGCCCGCGAGAATGCGGTGGTGAGCGAGGTGAGCCGTCCGTCCGTCCGCCATTCGCAAAGCTCCGCGCCGTAAAGCAGGTCGCTGTCGGGATGCCGGACACCGAACCACAGGTGCATCGGGCGTTTGTCTGCATTGGCCCGGGCAAAGCCGGCAAGCGGCCCGATGCCCGTTCCTGCGCCGATCAGGATCACCGGCGCGCGGCCGCGTTTTGGCCGGAACGTCGGGTTGGGGCGCACGAAGGCACGCATTCCGTCGCCGGGTTGAAGGCTCAGGAGCTGTCCCGAGCACAGCCCGCCGGGGTGTTTTTTCACACAGATCTCGGCAAAACCGTCGCTCGTCGCGGAGGCGAGCGAATAGAACCGGGTGACGGGCGAGCCGTCCGGCACGATGCCGAGGAGGTCGCCGGCGGCGAAGCGCGGCAGGCCCTGGCCCAGCCAGCGACGCCAGACCGGCACCCGGGGCACGGCAAAGCGCAGGATGGAAACCGGCGTCTGCATGTCCGTGCCGTAGTCGCGGCGCGAGACGAGCGTCAGATCCTCGGTGCGCGGCGCGAGCGGCTGGTGATCGATCTCCAGCGGCGTGCCGATGGCGGCCCCGAAGGCGCGCGCCCAGCGGGTGAAATCCTGCGGCGACTGGCGGTCCACGCTGTCCATCGGCAGGAGCTCCGCCCAGCCTTTCGCCTCTGCCGCATCCGCGACATCTTTGGCGAAACCGCAAAAGGCGGGAAAACTGCGGTCGCCGAAGCCAAGCACCGCAAGCGATGCGGCGGGGGGTGCGGGCATTGCCACCAGCCGGTCGAGAAAGTTCGCGGCCGAGGCCGGCGCCGTGCCGTCGCCATAGGTCGCGGCAAGCACGACGATGCGCCTGGCGCTTGTGTAGCGTGTCGGCGCGAAACGCGACATCGCATCGGTGTGCACCGTGTGGCCGGCGGCAGCGAGCGCGTCATGCAGCGTCTTTGCAAAGCCCCAGGTGGTGCCGCCTTCGCTGCCGACCAGCAGGATCGTGTCGGCCCGACCCGGCGCGGCATTGGCACGGATGCGCGGCCGCTTGCCGGCGCCGCCCGCCCACAGCACGACGCCCGTTCCGGCCATCACGGGAATGCCGAGCGCCATCAATCCGAGGACAAGCCCGAGCAGGGACGCGCCTTCGCCGGTGTGCAGCATATAGACGGTTTCGGTGATCTGCTCCCAGCCGCCGAGATCGCGCCAGGCGATGAGCGCGCCGGTGCCCTGGTCGATATAGCCCTGGCCGGCATCGGTCTTCAGCGTGAAGGCGTCCGTCGGGTCGTCGGGGTAGGGAAAGGTGAGTTCGCGCAAGGAGGAGACGGCGGTGTCGCGCAGCGCCGGCATGTCGTCGGGCTTCGCACTGGTTTCCCCGCTAACGGGGGGAAAGGCCGGGGGACCGGCCCCCTCCGGCAGGAGGGCGAAGGTTGACGCGCTCATCCACAAAGCGGTGACCGAGGAGAGCAGCAGGCCCGCGACGGTTGTCCGCGCGATCTCCACATGCAGCCGCCCGGACAAGGGGCCCTTGAGCGGCGAAAACATCTTCCGCCAGCCGCCGGTGCGCCGCGCGACGAGTGCGATGCCGCTGATCGAGAGGAGAAGCAGCGAGACAGCGCCAACCGCCGCCGCGATCCGGCCCGTGTCGTCGAGGAACAGCGACCGGTGCAGGGTCTTCAGCCAGCCGTGGGCGGCCGGCGCGTCGGCGCTTGCCACGCCCGCGCCGGTTGCCGGATCGATTGTCGCGGCGCCCGGCGTGCCATCCTCGAACCAATAGGCGACAATCCGGCCCGACGGGGCGCGCCGGATTTGCTCGACGCCCGGATATTCAGCCTGGATCCGCGTCGCGAGCGCCGCGACGCTGAGCCGTGCCTCAGTCTGCGCCGGAGTCTGGAGGCTTTCCAGCGCCGGGAACAGCGAGAGGGCGGCGCCCGACAGGGCGAGCACCACCAGGAGCGCCGCGGCAATGAGGCCCGGCCATCGGTGCAGACTGCGGATCATGACAATCGCTCCGTTACATGTCGTAGGAGAAGGAGGAGATGTAGCGGCGCCCGCGCGCGGGTTTTCCGGCGCCGGCGGAGGTCAGCGGAACGACGATTTCCGACGGGCTGTCGCGCATGTCCTCGACGGCGGCGTCGATATGCAGTTCGTAGCCGGCATCGAAGAGCGCGTCGGAGAGATCGAGCGTGATCGAGAGCTGACGTCCCGCGCCGACACTTGCGCCGGTGATGCCGTTGATCTCGGCGGTGTTTCCGGCTGTGGCGCGATACCAGTCGCGCAGGTGTTCGTAGTATTTGGACTTGCCCCCGGCCATCCACAGGCTGCCCTTGTAGGCGCCGGAGGCGTCGGTGACGTAAAGCGCCAGATAGGCGCCGTCGCCGCCGTAGGTGTTCAGCGTCGTGGTCAGGGTCACCGGCCGGGCCTGCGCGGCGCCGGGAAGGGCGAGTGCCGTGGTCAGCGCCGTGGTGAGGGCAAGGGCGGCAAGAAGGGATTTCATCGGGGATCTCCGGCCTGCAAAGGTGAGGGGGGTGGTCCCGCCGCCGGAACGGGCGGCGGGCATTGGCGGGTGTGGGGCGAAAGCGGTCAGTTCACCTTGACCTTGGGGGCGGCGCCGCTGCCGAACA
Organism: Stappia sp. ES.058; assembly: GCF_900105595.1. Classification (GTDB taxonomy): domain Bacteria; phylum Pseudomonadota; class Alphaproteobacteria; order Rhizobiales; family Stappiaceae; genus Stappia. The sequence goes on from NZ_LT629784.1 coordinate 4,592,489, forward strand.
GGCCGTTGGCCGGCGGGGCCACGGTGCCGGCGGGTGCGGCGTTCATGCCGCCACGGCGTCCGCCGTAATCGTCGTCATCATCATCTTCGTCATCGTCGTCGTCATGATCCTCGTCGTCGCGCTCATGATCGTCGTCGTCATTGCTGGCGAGCTTCAAAAAACCGTCCTGGAGCGTCGCCGCGCCCTTGGAGATGGCCGCATAGGGTTCGTCCAGGTCGAGGGTCCTGATGGCGCCGATGGCGGGCGCCGCGATCAGCGCGCCGAGTGCTGTGGTGGCGGCGAGAACGGCAAGTTTCGTCTTCATGGCAACGTCTCCTCGTGATGTATCGATGCGAGGACAGTCGCGCTCCAGCCTGAGGGCTTGCTGACGGGTTGCGGATTTTCGCTTCAGCTTGGCGTCAGGTTCGGGCGCCAGCGAAACGAAAAAGCCGGCTCGCGAAGGCGCGGGCCGGCCAGGAAAGGCGCAAGGCAGGAAACTCTCAGTCGATATCGCCCGGCTCGGGCTTGCGCTTGTCGCCGGTGATCATCGCCCGCGCCAGATTCTCGCGGTGACGGATCGACGCCAGCGCCACGCCGCCGAGATGCAGGATGACGAGAATCAGCATCAGGTCGGCAAGGATCTCGTGAACTTCTTCCAAACCGCCTTCGCCGCCATATGCGGCGGTGGCGTCATCGTCGTCGGCAAGCGCTGAGGCCACGACCGGAGGCAAATGCGAGAACAGCGACTGTCGCCCGGGGTCTTCCATCAGCCAGCCGGTGTAGGCGGTCGCCGACATCACGACCAGGATCGCCAGGATCATGACCGCGCCAGCCGGGTTGTGGCCGATGTAGCGCGCTTCCCGCCTTGCAAGGATCTCCCGCAGATAGTGCAAGACGGCGCCTGGTCCGCGCACGAACTGCGAGAAACGGGCATAGCGCGTGCCGATGACCCCCCAAAGGATGCGCAGGGAAATCAGCGCGACGGCCGCATAGCCCGCCCATTCGTGCAGGTCAGACCATTCTTCTGCACTGAGCCAGGCCACCGCGAAGGCGACCACAAGGCTCCAGTGAAACACTCTGACCAACGGGTCCCATACGCGTATCATGCTATTCTCCATCGGTGGCGCCTGTCGGAATGTCGGAACCGACAGGTCGATCTCAGTCGTCGAATTCGAACTCCACGATGTCCAGCGTCGCGGGATCGACCTTCACCTCGATCGTGCGGCCTTGCGCGTCGCGGCCCTTGATCTCGTAACAGCCGTCGTCGATCTTGATGCGCCGAACCGACCAGCCCTTGGCCTCGGCCATGGTCTTGACTGCCTTGCGCGGCTGCCAGTCCGCCATCGGCACCGTGCAGTCGTCGTCGCTGGCGCCAGCCGGACCGGTTGCGCCAAGGGACAAAAGCGCGGCGAGGAGAATGAGGGGCATCTTCATGGGAGGACTCCGGTGCGTGTCAGGTCTTGCCGTCTTTCATGCGCCGGCAAGCTGACACGGACCTGAAGCCGGCGAGGGAGCGGCTTCAGCTTGCCGTAAGCCGGATAGGCGAGATAGATGCAAGGATCCACCAAGGGCGAGCCATCATGCGCGTATTGCTGATTGAAGACGATGACGTGCTCGGCGCCGCCGTGCACGACCAGATCGCCGCCGACGGCCACTCGCTCGACTGGGTGAAGCGGCTGGATGCCGCGCGCGACGCCATCGCCGTTGCCGCCTACGACCTGGTGCTGCTCGACCTGATGCTGCCGGACGGGCGCGGCATTTCCTTTCTGAAAGAGCGCCGCGGCAACGGCGACGTCACCCCGGTGATCATCCTCACCGCGCTCGACCAGGTCAGCGACCGGATCGAGGGGCTGAACGCCGGCGCCGACGACTATCTGGTCAAGCCTTTCGATCTCGCCGAGCTTTCCGCCCGCATCGGCTCGGTGGCCCGGCGGTATTCCGGCAATCCCAATCCGGTCATCACGCTGGGCCCGCTTGAAATCGACCTTGCCGCCCGCAGCCTGCGCAAGGACGGCAAGCCCGTCCCGCTCACCGCGCGCGAATGGGTGCTGTTCGAGGCCTTCGTCCAGCGGCCCGGCCAGCTTCTCTCCAAGGCGCAACTGGAAGAGCGGCTCTATTCCTTCGACACGGAGATCGAGAGCAACACCATCGAGGTGCATGTCAGCCGCCTGCGCAAGAAACTCGGTCGCGCTGCGATCACAACCGAACGGGGGCTGGGCTACCGCCTCAGCGCGCCATGAGGTGGGCGCGCTCGATCCAGCTGCGCCTTGCGCTCGCGATCAGCCTGGGGGTCACGTTGCTGTGGATCGCGGCGGCCATCGTGACGGCCACGATCCTGCGTCACGAAATGGACGAGGTTTTCGACAGCGCGCTTCAGGAGACCGCGCAGCGCATCCTGCCACTTGCGGTGATGGACATCGTCGCCCGCGAGGAGGAAGGGCTGACGCAGCAGCTTGCCACCCTGCGGGCCCACGACGAGTTCTTCACCTACATCGTGCGCGATGCGCAAGGGCGCCCCCTGCTCACCTCCCATGCCGCCGATGCGGCCATGTTTCCCGCCTATGATGGCATCGGCTTCAGCCAGACGGCAACGCATCGCTTCTATTTCGACGCCGCCCTGCAGGAGACGATCACCATCGCGGTCGCCGAACCGCTCGATCACCGCGCGGAGGTCGCGCGGGAAATGCGCATGGGCCTGGCCCTGCCGCTGCTTCTGGTTATCCCGCTCTCCGTGGCCATGATCCTCGTGGCGGTGCGGCTTGGCTTCCGCCCGGTGCGGAGACTTGGTGAGGCGCTTGCCACCCGCGGCGCGGCCGATCTGTCGCCGGTGCCGGCCGACGATCTCCCCGGCGAGGTCGCGCCGATCGCTGCCGCCGTCAACCAGTTGCTCCAACGGCTCGGGGCGGCGTTCGAGGCGGAGCGCAGCTTCGCCGCCAATGCGGCGCATGAGTTGCGCACCCCGGTGGCCGGCGCGCTTGCGCAGGCGCAGAGACTGCAGAGCGAGACGAACGATCCGGACGCCGTGCGCCGGGGTGCGGAGATTGAAACCACCCTGAAACGCCTGACGCGGCTTTCCGAAAAGCTGATGCAACTGGCGCGCGCCGAAGGCGGGCGGCTGCGCACCGGTGACCCGGCGGACCTGCGCCCGATCCTCAAGATGGTCGCGGAGGATGTCGAACGCGCGCACGCGAGCGGGCGTGTCGCGCTCGATCTTCCGCAGGTGGCGGTGCTGTCGGACATGGATCCGGATGCCTTCGCCATCCTGGCCCGCAACCTGATCGAGAATGCGTTGAAACACGGTGCGCGCGATGCGCCGGTTCTTGTCGCGCTGTCGCCGGCCGGGCGCTTCAGCGTCGTCAACGACGGCGTCGTGATCGCGCCCGACACGCTGGTCCGGCTGACGGGCCGGTTCGAACGCGCGGACGGTCATGGCGACGGAAGCGGTCTGGGACTGGCCATCGTGCGCACCATAGCAGAGCGCGCGGATTGCGTGCTGTCGCTGACCTCGCCCGCGCCGGGCCGTGCGGGCGGACTGGAGGCAGCCGTCGAGCTCTCGATGCGAGCGGGCGCGCGATAAGTGGCGCGCGCAGCCGGCGCCCGGCGTGAAACTTCCGTAGCGTCAAAATGTATTTGCAACATATGAGTGTATAATTATAATTCTCACGCAGGGGACGATAGTCTCCGGTCGCAAGTATTCCGTTTGCGGGCACACGTCATGCCCCGCGAGGGGAGGTCGGGTTTTTCCTTCTGAAACATTTTGGCAAGAGAAGGGGAATTGGCTTGGAACGAAATGTGTTCGATGACGCGTATCTGGGCGACCTTTCTTCAATCTCTCCAGACAAGGTGATTGAAAACATATCGGATTTCGGGATCGTCACCTTCTCTGTCGACAGTGGAAACGCGCGACACGCCCTTGTTGGATTGGCGCAAGCCCTGGGGGAGATCCGCAGTCACCCGCATTCGGACAGGGACGGGGCGACGTCGATCGCCCCGAGGCGGGACAATGACCTGCATCCGGGTCGGATGGGGTTCACCCAGGAGCGTCTCCTGCCGCACACCGACGCGAGTTCGATGGCGTCGCCGCCCGATCTTTTGCTGAACGTGTGTGCGACGCGTGCCGAACATGGCGGCGAGACCCTGCTGGTCGACATGAGGTCCGTGCTGACGCAGGCACTGAAAACGAACCCGGTGGCGCTGGAGCGGTTGTCCGCACCTGGCACCGTGATCTTCGGTACCGGCGGTTTTTCCCGCGCGTCGTCGGTGTTTGCGGTGCGCAATGGCCGCATCCATGTCCGCTTCCGCCAGGATGAGGGCGTGTTCTTCGGCGCCCCTGTCCTGAAAGAGGCACTGGAGTTGATCGGTCTGGTCGATGCCATGACCGTTCGGATGTCCCTGGAAGAGGGACAGGGGTATATTGTCGACAATCACTGGTGGCTGCACGGTCGTGCAAGCTTTGCCGGACCGCGCGAAATCATCCGCATCCTGGCGGATGTCAGGGCGGACCGCTCTGGCGGTGTCGGGGAAACCGGGTTTCCCTGGCATGTCTCGTCGACGGCGCAGGAGAAAATCCGCGTCGGCACTGTCGGCTAGATCTGTGTGCGGATGCCTGACTCCGGACCCGCCGATCGGCCGGAGCTTGCCGGTTCTGGATAGGTTCGACGCAATGGAGAGACGGGTTTGAACCGGGAAGACATCGTCAGCGACAACATTTCCTATCGATACCCCGTATCGATCAAGGGTGTCCTGTTTGTCGGGGACAAGGTTGTTCTGCTCAAGAACGAACGGGACGAATGGGAGCTTCCCGGCGGGAAGCTGGAGCCGGGCGAACGGCCCGAGGACTGTGTCGTCCGCGAGATCGAGGAAGAACTCGGCGTAATCGCGACGACGGCCGAGTTGCTCGACAACTGGGTGTATCAAATCCGCGAGGACGTCCTCGTCTACATCGTGACGTTCGGCTGTCCCGTGCTCAGCGACGCCCGGGTCACGCACAGTCCGGAACACAAGGCGGTGGGGCTGTTCGCGCTTGAAGACGTCCCCGCATTGAACATGCCGGCCGGATACAAGACGTCGATCTCAACCTGGGCTCAAAAACTCGGCATGCTCGAGTGAAGCGACAGGCGGTCGGTCCCGGTTCCGGGGCCACGCGCAAGTGTGCTGCGGCGCGTGAGGCTGTGACGGGGCGAAGCGACAGGCTTACTCGAACATCGCCGTGAACAGGTCCTCGTCCATGGTCTCCAGCGCCTCGACCTGCGAGAGCGTGCCGACATCGAACATCCCGTCGAATGTCACGGCCGACACGCGGATCCCGTCGTCGATCATCATCCGGATCGCATCGGGCATTTCGTATTCACCCCGTCTGGAAAGGGGGAGCTGGGAGAAATACCGCTTCGCGTCGCTGGAAAACTTGTAGATGCCTGCCACGGCGAGGTTGGATCTCGGAGCCTCGGGCTTTTCCTCGATCTCGACAATGGTGCCTTGCGCATTGGCGGTGACGATCCCGAAGCGTTCCGGATCCGGCACCTCGACCACGCCGATGGCGTTGCGGGCCGGCGCGTTGACGACGGAGGCGACCGCGTTGCGCGCGAACAGGCTGTCGCCGAAGATCACGAGGAAGTCTTCCTCGACAACGGGCAGGGCGAGACGCACGGCGCCGCCGGTGCCGTCCAGGGTCGCCTGTTCGATATACTCGAACTTCGCGCTGTGTGGATGGCGCCCGTAGTGCTCGACGATGCGCTCCGACAGATAGCCGACGATGAAGATGATCCGCTCGATCCCGGCTTCGATCAGGCTGTCGACGATGCGGTCGCACAGCGGGGTCCCGCGCACGGGCACGAGGATCTTCGGGACGGTGTCGGTCATGGGACGCAGCCGCGTTCCCCTGCCGGCACCCAGGATGACAGCCGTGCGGACCATGGAGCCTTCTCAGCGGTGGTGTGGTCGAGCCTTAGAACGATCCGGAGACTGTCAGCCGGCGGATCGCGCGACTGCCGGGTTCCAGGGGCGGGTTTTAGGGGATCGCCCCGGCAATGGCAACACGGGTCGGCCCGGGGCGTCGCGCGGCTATGAGCAGTGCGAGCGTCAGAGAACTCCGGTTCAACCAGCCTATGTCGGCCTTGATCGGACGTGCCGCCGGCGGTTCCGTGTTGGCATCGATTTTGGCGCCTCTTCGCGCATGGTGTTTTCTGCGGCGGCGAACAGCGTTTCAACAGGTGGGTTTACAATCGAATATGGTTGCAGATCGGAAAATCACAGTAGTATAGTAGAAATTGCATCGGATCGACTAAGCAACCATGGGCAAGATTTTTTGGCCCGTACGTAGCGTGAGGGAAGCTCTTTCGATCCGGATTTGGCATATGGGACGTGGCCAGGGTTTTTCTTCTATAGAGAAGCCGCGTGAATTTCAGATGATATTCGTTTCACAAGTGATGAGCAATGGCAGAAAAGAATCTGAAGGAATTATGGGATAACATTTGGGAGGGTCGCCTCCTACTCGTCAATATCGCAAGTCAGATAGAAAGCGGTGTTCTTGACTCGGGTGCGGTCAGCGATTTTCTGGGGCGTTTGTCTGGTGTGAAAACCGGGATTTCGAGCTCTTCCGATCTTGGGAAGTTCTTCAACATACCGGAGGCCGCTTCCGTATCCGGCGGTTCGCCGACCGAACCCGATCTTACGATGCGCGGACCTTTGGCCACGGATATTTGTTCGAGTTTTTTGATCCGTATAGCACCGTTGACGAAAATCTTGAGTGCCGTGCAGTTGCTGAGTGCGGCAGGAGAGGAGGATATCGGCCATACGAATACTGTGCGAAAACGGCTCAAGACCTGTCTCGAGTTGCCGCGCCTGCCGAGCGATCATGCCGAGCACCGGAAAGACGAAGAGGCTTTTGAGCGCGCACAAAGGGTACTGTGCAATTTCCTGTTTCCGAGGAACCATGACGTCTTGAAGATCAGCGGATGGGAGCTTCCCGAACCTTTGCGGGGCAGGCCATTGGCTGCGGCCCGGGTGCTTGAGGGTATAGGAGTTGCACTGAGCAAAAAAAGCATGGAGCCGAAATTCTTCGCGCCAATGGTGAAGGACTGCCCGATCTGCGCGTCAATGCCGACCATGTCCGGATCGACCGAGGGGGCGCCGATCGAAGTCGCCGAGAACGGCGGGCAGCGTGTAAGAGATCTGCTGGGGCTCGATTGGTGCGGCGCAAACTATGAAAAGGAGAGGACCATTCTCGGCTTCTTCATCGTCCCGGTCGACAAGGAAAACGATGAGGTCAGGCGCCCGACTCCGTTCGACTTTACATCGCGCGCCCGCTTTCGCGCACGATACGGATCGAGGGACGGACAGGTCGGACGCATGGGCCGCACGGCGGATCTTGCCGCAATCGAGGACCCAGAAAAATCGCTCCGCGGTGCACGCGAGGTTGTCCGGCGTGCGGAATTGTTTTCCGAGTATCCGTCAACGGTTTTGGTAGGATACCTTGGGAGTCTGTCCGTCGGGACAGAAGCATATCACGAGAAAGTGCGGGAGATGTCGGACGTTGATCAAGCCTTCGTCGGCCGGCTTCAGGGCAGTTGGAGCCGGGACGACGTTCTCAACATCATCTTGAGGGGGGCTGCATGACGGACGCGTTCCGCCAATCGGAATTGCTGGAAAGGTTGACGCCCTATGTTGTGCCGGTCGAGGCGCGCGCGCCGCATGCGGTTGTGAGCGAGTGGGTTGCCCAAGCGCTCGACAAGGTCTTCACAAGCGACAGTGCAGCGGGTGCGTTTGCCCCCTTCAGCGCCTATTTTCAAACTCCCAGAGAGTTTCGGCAATCTTTTGCGGCGATGGTCGAAGTCGAGTTCGCCGGCATCGCGCTTGAGCAGATGGATGCGGTGCGCCTCGTCGCGAGCGGGGTACGCCAGGCTCTAGATCGTCGTATTGCTGGTAGTGGTCGTCCGATGCTCGACGCGCGACGGGTTTCGCCGCTAGTCTTCGAGTTGCTGTCGGTCCTCTTCGATCTGGACCCTGAGCAGGCACATAGATGGGCGACGAGATGCCTGTTCGACAAGGTTGGCTTTTCGGCACTCAGAAGTGTGAACGACACGCCGGTGCCGATCGAGCTCTATCTCGTCCTGCCGATGCCTGCGTTTGGCAGAACCGAGGCGGGAGATCGTTTCGAGCTTGAGGTTTTCAACTGGTGTATCGAAAATGCGAGCGAGCCCGGAGCGCTCTCTCTCTGTCTGGAACTTTTGCCGCGCGTTTTGCAAAGCCAGGGACTGGGAGATCCCGAAAGCGCGGTTTCACGGCAAGCTGACCTGCTTCATCGACTGGCAATGCATGAGGACGGAGATGGCCGTACGTTGCCCGAGGCTCTGGATGTGATCGCCTGGCGTGAAGCGAGCCTGTCAGTCGGTGAGCCGACGAATGGGATCCCGAGTCCGGAAGCTATTGATGTGTTTGTTGAAGAGGCCAAGAAGATCACGGGTGCTTTGGCTGATGGGCTGAACGACCGCCTTGTGGCTCTCGGCCTTGCATCGGATGGGGAGCCCTACAGTGACCTTCTTGCACCGCCGACACGCAGTGACCCTGCTCCCACTCGCAACAATACTCCATACATATTTGATTCTCATGGTCCCGGGAGCGTCATGGATTCATTCCAGGTGGCGGCATGAGCGTCGATCGTGAAACCCAGCAGGCATTCTTCCGGGCGGCGGCGTTCTTGCGGCGCGAATTTCTGGGATCCTTGCGTATGGCGGATGGCGTGGAGGCGACGCGCGTCGAAATTGATGCGCGCCGGGACAGAACCATCCTGCTCTTCGATACCGATCTTATTCATGTCGCATGTATGCCATGGACCGAGTCCGCCGAGCGATATGGCGAAGTTTTTCCAGGCAGCAAAAATCAGAATCCGGAAACGCGCAAGCGCACTGGCGCGATCATCGCCAGCTATGTGCTCGAGCATGTGCGGACAGGCAGGCTACCGATCTACCAGCTCGAGCCGCATTTCAAGGAAACGCAGAATATCTTCGAGGAGAACGCGAAGTATTTTGCGAATCTGGAGCGCGCACGTCCGCGGATCACCGAAGCCGTCGACCGGGAGCGGGTGCGCCGGGCGGCCGCACTCCTGAACCACCAATTGAAAGCCGGAGGGCACGGTGCCGGGCTCCTTGCATCGCTCCTGCAGATGCTTAATGCGCTTAAACCGTTCAACTTTCCGGAAAACAAAAGCGCGGAACGGCTTGAGGCGTGGGACCGCTTCGTGAAGTTGAACACGCGCACGGGCGGGATCTACCCTGCGTCGCGCGCAAGCAGACACTTGTGCCAGATAGGCGAGGACGAGATCGCGACCGTATTGGACGTCTTCGACGAAACCGATGGTTCGTTGAGCGATGAGGAGAAGGGTTTTGTTTCGCGGATCGCGACCGTGATGAAAACGCGGATTGAGTACTTTTCATCGGAGAAACAAAAAGAGTCGGGCAATATTTCCCGAGATGCCGAAGCGATCGCGCGGCTTTATCTGGTGAATGCGCGGCTTGCCGCCGCCGCGAAGGGCCGGCCCGATACCGCCTGGCGGGCGGTTTTTGTGACGGGCTCCAAGGCTGTCACGGAGGCCTGTTATGAAGACCCGGTCGCAAGCCGGGAAAAGCTTCCGACGCTAACGAGGATTCACGGTATCGAACCAGCGATTGCCGAGGGATTTTCCGGAAAATTCGTCAGGCATGTTTGGGCCTATACCACGGAAGCGCTCCTGGAAACCGATGGCCAGGCGAAATTCCTCGGCTGGCTCGACGGTTTGCTGGGTGCGGAAGCGCACCCGACGCACTTCACCGAGCAGCGGCTGACGGAGATCGTACGCAGATCCCATGGCAGGCCATCGGACAAGCGCTCCGGCAACGAAGAGGCGGGGCACACCGAAATCACCCGGGACGATATCGTCGAGTGGGAACGGGTCGTTACAGATGCGGTCACCCGCGAACGCTTCAATCATCTTGGCATCGATCAAGCCGCCGCGAAGAAAATCCAGGACCGTATTGCAGACAAATTGAGTTTTGGATCGTTGGATGACCTGGTCGCCAGGGTCGACGAGCAGTTCCAGCGGGCAAAGGACCGGGCGTTCGTCGAACTTTCGGAATCCGGCGCGCTCGCCGTCGTTGCCGGGCAGGATTTCGGGGAACGGAATCCGCCCGACCTCGCCTTCGGCTCGCTTGAACACACCAACAGGATCTTCCAGCGGCTTTGCGACCGCGAGGACTACAATGCGGAGGCTTTTCACGCCGATTTGCAGGCGGTTGGGCGCGATTGTCATGTCCCGGATCTTGACGATCCTGACGATGATGGCGACGACCGGCAGCGCAATCATCTCAAGTTTCTGGTCATCGGGGCCGCATTCGCTGCCGCGAACAAATGGGGTGTGGCGCTGAGCCAGGGAGAGCGCGCCGTCGCCATCGTGGAGCGGATCAAGGGGACGTACCCGCCGCCGATCCGGGTCAGGGAAGAAAACGGTCGTCCCCTTACGCATATCTCCGGCCGGGAGGCCTATTTTCTCTGTGCGTCCGCGCAGCGGATATCCGCGTCGAAACCCTGGGAACTGCAGCGCGCCCGGCAGTTGCTCGACAAGGCGAAAGAAGCACTTGAGATCGATCGGGAGAAGGGCTTCGCTAAAAAGACCACCAAGGTGAGATTTTGGAGCGAAAGCCTGGCGATCTCGCTAAGCGAATACTATCTCTTGCGATGGATAAACGAAAAATTGCAAGATAGTAATAACGAAGAAGAGCGTTATTGCGATAAAAAGGCCAACCGAACATACGATCATTTGGACCATCTTCTTTCGCATATAGAGACGGAAGCCCGCCTTGGAGCGAGATTCAGCGACCCGTCCGCGGACTTCCGCCGCTTGGGTCGCATTACGATCGTCAGCATTGCGGTGAACATCATTCAATGTTGCGTCATCCGGGCTTTCCGTGTCAGCAAGGAGCGACCCGACAGTGCGGTGTTTGCCGCAGGCGCCGACGATCTCAAACAGGCGATGTCGTTGCTCGACGATTTGCTTGATCCCTCAACAGACACGGCACATCGAGACAGACAGCCGCGTTGGAAACCGGTTCGTGAGACGGCGCTGATCAACGCCTATCGCAAGGCCGGCGCCCTGCTACTCAATAACCCGTTGCCCGAAACGTCTTTCGACGGCGCTGGTCGCGCCTATGGCAAGCGGGTGGCGGTCTACGATGTCTGGCGGTTCGAACAACTGGAACTCTTCTTCAAGGAAATGGAAGAAATCGATCCCGAAAAGCGCCTTCCTCTGCTGAACGGCGAGAGGCCGTAGCGGAATGTCCGGCCGCTTTTGGTGACGTTGCGGATCCTTGTTGTTGCTTCTCGATAACCGTCCTGACGTGCCGCGCTTTCTTGTTTGAAGGACGCTCGGCATCTGGCAGACGGGCGTTATTTTGTTTCCTCTAGGGAAGGTCGTTGCGCAGGCCGGCGCGCCGCATCGGGAGGCGACGCCTGCCTTGCGGCAATTTTTCCGCCGGCGGCCGGCAGACGCCATGTTCCAGGCGATAGGTGCGTCTTCTCGAAAGCGGTGATCCGGTCCTGGTGTTCAAGGGTCGCGGAGAGTTCATCGAGGCCCCGCTCCAGCCGGTACTTCAATCGCGGGGCGATCTCGAACGTTCCTGAGAGAGATCCGATGCGCCAACTCTGGGCCGGCAGGTCGACCTCTCCCTTCGTCCCCGGCTTTTCTCTCAGGAGGGCGAGGAGTTTCTCAACCTGTTCCGCCGGCTGTTCCAAGGTCAAAAGACCGTTCTTCCCGGCGTTCGATTGAAATATGTCGGCAAAGCTCGGCGCGATGACCACCTGCACGCCGTAGTCCATAAGCGCATAAACCGCCGCCTCGCGCGAAGACCCGCAGCCGAAGTTGTCAGCCGCAACGAGTATTCCGGGCGGCGACTTGAGGTGGTTCAGCGGGAAATCCCGGGCGGGCGTGCCGTGCTCGTTGAAACGCAAGTCATGGAAGCACTGGTCGCCGTAGCCCTCGGAACGGGACCGACTCATGAAGCGCGCCGGAATGATCTGATCGGTGTCCACATTGGCACGTGGTAGAGCGGCGGCCTCGGCCATGATCGTCTGAATGGGCTTCATGTGTCTTCTCCAGCGGTGAGGAGAGTTCGCGCGTCACAGATCTGACCAGTGACAGCTGCGGCGGCGGCCATTTGCGGGCTCATCAGGTGGGTGCGTGCCCCCGGACCCTGCCGTCCGCGGAAATTCCGGTTCGAGGTCGAGGCGCAGCGCTCCCCCGCCGCGACCATGTCTCCGTTCATGCTGACGCAGAGCGAACAGCCGCTTGCGCCCCATTCGGCCCCGGCGGCGCGGAAGACCCCGGCGATCCCTTCGGCTTCGGCCTGCCGCGCAACATCGTCCGAACCTGGCGAGACAAGCAGCGGTACCGCCACCTTGCGCCCCTTCAGCACCGCAGCCGCCGCACGAAGATCGCTCAGCCGGCCATTGGTGCAGCTTCCGATGAAAGCGCGATCCACGTCGATCCTGGTCATGGGCGCTCCGGCGCTGAGCCCCATGTAGGTCAACGCGTCTGGATCGGCGTCAGGGGGAACGGCGGCGTCCACAGGAGCGACCTGCTCGGGGCTCGTACCCCAGGTCACCATCGGCGCGACGTCGGCGGCGTCCAGCTCAAGCTCCCGGTCGTAGGCCGCTCCCTCATCGGGCCACAGCGCGCGCCAGTCGGCGACCGCGTTCTCCCAGGCGTCACCCTTCGGCGCCATTGGCCGGTCCTTCAGCCAGGCAAAGGTCGTCTCATCCGGCGGTATCAATCCCGACCGGGCTCCCATCTCGATCGTCATGTTGCAGAGCGTCATACGCTCTTCCATCGTCAGCGCCTCGATCGCCTCGCCGTGGTACTCAACGGCATGTCCGGTCGCGCCGCCGGTTCCGATCCGCCAGATGATGAAAAGCGCGAGGTCCTTGGCGGTGACACCTCTTGGCAGGCGTCCCGTCACCCGAACCCGCATCACCAGCACCGGCGTCTGCCATAGGGTCTGCGTCGCCAGCACATGCGCCACCTCTGAGGCCCCTATGCCGAAGGCGAAGGCTCCGAACGCACCATGGGTCGCGGTGTGGCTGTCACCGCATACGATCGTGGTGCCCGGCAGGCTCAGTCCCTGCTCAGGCATTGCGACGTGGACGATCCCGCGCCGCGGGTCGCCCAGTCCGAAGCTGTCGATCCCGAACTCGCGGGCGTTGCGGTCGAGCCGCTCGACCATCGTTGCGCTCACGTCTGCAGCGCGTGCGGGGTTCGACGGGACGTAATGATCAGCCACACCAAACGTCAGTTCCGGATGCCGAATCGTTCTCCCCGCCTCGCGCAGCCTGGCGAAAGCGTGATGCGAGCCTTCGTGCAGATAATGTCGGTCGACAAAAAGCAGGTCGCTGCCGTCCTGGGTCATCACGCGATGCGAGTCCCAGATCTTTGCGACGGTGCCACGGGGATCTGTCATTTTGCCTCCTCAGCCTTCGCCGCCAGGATGCGAGCGGGCGTTGCGCCGACCGACGAGCACGACGATCACGGTCAGCGCCAGAAGAACCAGCATGGCGATCGTGACCGGACGCTCCAGCAGGAAAGACGGATCTCCGCCCGAAATCTGCCAGCTCCGCGTCAGTTCGCCCTCGGCCATCGGACCGATCAGCAGCCCCACGACCGTCGCCGTCACCGGGTATCCATAGCGCCGCATCACCCAGCCAAGCGCCCCGGCCCCGGCCACGGTCAACGGCCCGACCATCGAACCGGTTATCGCAAATGCGCCCATCATCGAGACCGCCAGCACGAAGGGGATCAGGTAGCTCAAGCGCACCTTGACGATAGAACTTGCAAGAAAGACGAAGATGATCCCGACGGCGATCAGCAGGATCGCCTGGACGATGTTGCCGAGGATCAGCGCATAGACGACGTCGGTGCTCTCGGAGATGAAGCGCGGACCGCCGGTCACGTTGTGCATCGCGAAGGCACCAAGCAGGATCGCCGTGCCCGCTCCGCCCGGCAGCCCGAGCGCGAGAAGTGTCACCATTCCCCCGCCCTCGGACGAGGAGTTGGCTGCCTCCGACGCGATAACGCCGTCCGGGTTGCCCTTGCCGAAACCCTCGGTGTCGGTCGAAAGCCGTTTGGCAGCAGCATAAGAAGCGAGGTTCGCAACGCTGGCGCCGACGCCCGGGATGATGCCGATGGCCGTTCCGATCGTCGAGCCGCGCAACACCTGTGGCCAGGCTCGTATCGTATAGAGCGCCCCCTTCAGGATCGGCTTGAGGCGCATTTTCCGCAGTTCCCGGTCGGCAACGAGGTAATCCCCCTTTCCGGCCATGTTGATCAGTTCCGAGGCAGCAAAGAGCCCGATCAATGCGGGGATCGCGGGGATGCCGTCGAGAAGGTACATGCTGCCGAACGTGCCGCGCATCAGGCCGGTGTTGGAATAGCCTATGGTGCTGACGAGGATGCCAAGCAGTCCTGCCGCGATGCCCTTGGCGACGCTGGAATCGTTCAGCACCGCAATCAGCAGCAATCCCCAGAGCGCGACCGAAAGCATCTCGGTCGGGCCCAGCATCAAAACAAGGCTTGCCACGGGGCTCACGATAAAGAGCAGGATCAGGTACCCAAAGAGCGTTCCGATTGCCGAGGCGACGAGCCCGATACCGAGCGCCTCGCCATGCTGGCCTGCACGGGACATCGGGTAACCGTCGAACGCGGTGGCCACGGCGCTCGAGGTGCCGGGGATGTTCATGAGGATCGCGGGCACCGCGCCGCCGAACCCGCCGCCGGTGAAGATAGCCGTCAGGAAAAGGATCGCCGGCAGGAAATCCATGTACAGCGTCGCCGGGAGAAACACCGCCATGGCGATCGAGATGGAAAGGCCGGGGATCGCGCCGAAGATCAGCCCGATGAAAAGCCCGGGAATCACCACCAGCCATGCCATCGGGTCGCTGCCGAGCAGGGTCAAGGCCCCAAAGAATGCGGTGAAGTCGATCATGATTGATTATGCTCCAGGACCATTCAGCGCCGTCAGACCAAAAGGACCGGCAGGCGGACCATCAACAGGTCGACAAAGACCCATGTGATCGCAGCCGCGCCGCCAATCGACGCCAGCGCAAGTTTCCACCAGCAGCGCTCTCCCTGCACCAGCAGGCAGAGAAGGATGAAGATCACGGTGCCTACGTCGAAACCGATCCAGGGCACGGAGCAGGCGTACAGGCCGGTCAGCGCGATCAGGATGAGAGGCCGCGCCGCGTCGCCGCGTGCCGCCGCCACCAGCCGGTCGACAGTGGGTGATGTGCGGATATCGGCGATACCGGCCCAAAGCGCGGCCGCGGCGCCGATGGCCGCTCCGGGAACGATCAACAGCCAGTCGGTCGTGCGTCGCGCAACCTCGGCCACGGAAACGGCATAGAAAATCATGACTCCGGCGATGACAACGGCCAGACCGAGAGCTCCCCAGTTCCGGCGGCTTCGGGTCGGTCTTTCCTGTTTTTCCCCGTGCTGCATCTCGTGCCCCTTCGAATGGTCAATGGCGGGCGCAAAGAGTGCGCCCGCCGCGCGTCGATCAGTTGATCACGCCGCTGAGTTCGGAAAGCGCCCCGTAAGCGCCATCCACCATCTCCTGGCTGGCTTCGGGGCCGATCCAATCCGAGCCTACGCCAGCTTCGCGGGCCGCAGCCTTGTATGCGTCGCTGGTGACGACCTTCTTATAGGCGTCGAGCAGTGCTTCGTAGCGGTCGGGATGCTCGTCCTTCAGGGCAGACGGCACGATCAGGCCGCTGATATTGCCGCCAATGATCGGCTGCTTTTCGGCCCCAAGCGCAACCAGCGCGTCATTCAGCAAGGGGGCCCCCATGCTGTCCGGATCATTGTCGTTGACAATCGCGAGCACCTTGAGGCTGTCCATGATCGAAGCCGCGCCACGGGCGGCCAGGACCTCGAAATCGACCTGATTGCCGGCAAGCGCCGTCCGCAAAGGAGCACCGCCATCATATGTGACGAAGCGGACGTTTTCCACAGGGATGTCCAGCGCGTTCATGGCAAGGATGGTCTGAAGATGCCCGCCATTGCCGTAGATGATCCCCGAAGACACGGTGCCCGGCTCTTTCATCGCCTCGACGAGTTGGTCGAAGGTCTCGTAGGGGCTGTCGTTATGTACCGCCCAGATCGCGTAGTCGTTCCACTGCGCGTTCAGAAGGCTGAAGTCCTCCCACTTGACCGGCGCGCCGCCAACGAGAATGGCATTGGCGAGATAGGGGGTCGCCTGCATCAACAGCAACGTGTTTCCGTCTGCAGGCTGCTGGATGAGGTAGGTCGCCCCGAGGCCGCCTGCACCGCCGGGACGGTTCTCAACCACCACCGGAACGCCGAGCTCCTTGCTCATCGGGTCGGCCAGGGTCCGTGCCATTCGGTCTGCGGAGCCGCCGGCATTGAAGGGAACGATGATCGTGATCGGCCCTTTGGGCCAGCCTTCGGCGGCCTGAACGGTGCCGGTGCCGAGACCCAGAGTAAACAGGGCTGCGGCCGCGAGACCAAGGAAGCTGCGACGCGAGGCGTCTTTGAAACTAGGCATGTGATCCTCCCAGAATATTGTTTAGGCTCGATTCGCCTACCCCAAATTGCTAAATAATCCTATTGTTATGTCAATAGTACATTTCACTTGGATTGGGCGTTCGAAGCGACTAATCATTGTGAAAGAGATTGCTCATCCTGTTGAAAGACACCGCTCATCCTGTTGGAGGAGGCATGAAGAAGACGCTTATCGAAGGATCGACGCACCCCCGCATACAAGCGGATGATACCCCGCTTCCCAAGCACCACCGCGTCTACCTCGTTCTCAGGCAAGAGATCGAGGACTGGGTCTATTCCGATACCGAGCCGATGCAGGGCGACCTCGCACTGGCAGAGCGTTTCGATGTTTCCCGGATCACGATACGCAAGGCGATGGACCGTCTGGCTGCCGAGCGCATGGTCGAACGCCAGCGTGGCCGCGGCACGTTCGCGCGCAAGCGGGACGGCCAGCCGTCCCCCGTCACGGCGAGTCTTTCGGGAAATATCGAGAACCTGCTCGCGCTTGGCCTGCAGACCGACGTCGACCTCATCGAATTCACCTATGCGGTCGCGCCGCCACACATTTGTGCCGCCATGAACCTGCCTGCCGGAACGGTCATGCAGCGCGCGATCCGGGTGCGCAGTCTCGACGGCCTGCCCTTCAGCCATTTGACGACATGGCTGCCCGAAGAGATCGGGCGCAGCTTCGGCGCCGAGCAGATGCGGCAGACGGCGCTTCTGCGTCTGATCGAACGTGCGGGACACCCGATCGCCTCGGCACGCCAGGTCATCACGGCCAAGCTCGCCACTCCGGAGGTCGCAAATCTGTTGGAAATCGAGCCCGGCGAGGCGCTGCTGGCGGTGCGCCGCATCGTATACGACGAGGCTGGACGGGCGGTCGAGCACATCAACGGCCTCTACCGGCCCGACACATACGAACATGAAATGGAATACGTCCGCAGTCGCACCCCGGAGGCGGAATTATGGACAACCCGAGACACACGCAACGGGGCCGACACATGAGCGATTTGAAAACCATGCTGGCCGATTCGAGCCGCGGCATAGTAGCGCCGGGGGTCTACGACGCCTTGACCGCGCTTCTGGCCGAGCAGGCCGGGTTCGACTGTCTTTACCTCTCCGGCGCCTCGATCGCCTATTCAAGGCTGGGTCGGCCCGACATCGGTCTTGTGTCGGTGTCCGAAGTAATTGCGACCACCGAGCTCATCACCGATCGGGTCGACCTGCCCGTGATCGTCGATGGCGACACCGGCTTTGGCAATGCGCTGAACGTGCAGCGCACCGTACGCGGCTTCGAACGCGCGGGCGCACAGGCGATCCAGCTTGAAGACCAGAGCTTTCCAAAGCGCTGCGGCCATCTTGCCGGGAAGAAGCTGGTCGGCAAGGAGGAGATGGTCGGCAAGATTCGCGCAGCCCTCGATGCCCGCGACAGTGATCGTCTTCAGATCATCGCGCGTACCGACGCCATTGCCGTCGAAGGGTTCGATGCCGCCCTCGCGCGGGCCGAGGCTTATGCCGAGGCTGGTGCCGATGTCCTCTTCATCGAAGCGCCGCGCTCGCCGGAACAGCTGGGCGCGATCGCCGAGAGGTTTTCCGGACATGTCCCCCTGCTCGCCAACATGGTCGAGGGAGGGATGACCCCGATGAATTCGGCGCAGGATTTGCACGACCGCGGCTTTCGCATCGTCATATTCCCCGGCGGTGCCGCCCGTGCAATGCTGCGTCAGGGCCAAGCCTATTACGCGAGTTTGAAAGACAACGGCAGCAACGCCCCGTTTCGTGAGCGGATGGCTGATTTCGACGAACTGAATGACGTCATTGGCTTGCCCGAGATGCTGGAGTCCGCGAAAAAATACGAATGATGCAGCGCCTTGTTTCACAAATCGGCTGAGGGGCTCACCGCGTGACACGGTGCTGTCAGACCAATTCGAACCAGTCTCTGCAAGGACAGTGAGGCTGCCCCTTGTGCCGCGCTGTGAACAGCCCCTGGGGTCTTTGACGCCTTGAGCTACTCCCCGGATCGTTGGACAGATTTCGGCGTAACTCAAGCCACTCGTTGTATCTGCCGATCAGATTGGTGTTGTTGAACGCTATTGCCAATAGACCACCGCAGGCGACCTGTCGCCAGGGGCTGAATGCGGGGGCTTCCGATTGCATAAATCACTCCATTTCCGGACACCGGCCTGGCCCGTTAGCCGGCTTCCCATGGATCGAGATGCGCACGCCGAGACCTGGTTCGACCGGTCCACCCTCAGTCCCTTGAGCAGATATGGCCAGATCTTGTGTCCCTTGGCCGGTCTTGAGGTGTTGGGCTTCTGGTCGATCGGCATCAGACCCATGAGCCGCATCAGCCGCATGATCCGCTTCCATGGACGGATCATGGTGGGATGAACTTCCGAAGAACTCGCCCTTCCGAGACCGGTTCCTCGCCCCCTCAGGGCTTTCAGGGCGACCTTCGCCTTGCTCCCCGCGCGCGCTGCTTGCGTTTCGACATCTCAGACCTGCATGTTCTTGAAGACCGGCACACCACAAGCCGGAGCTTACGTCAGACCGATTTTCGGGAGGTCCTCCGCTCTCTCCCCCGAGGGCTCTGTGACACAGCCTACATCACGGCTTTCAGGAACATTATTTGATAATTTAAAAGAGGTACCGCTTCTTCGATTTCCTTCGAGGAGGCAAAATTGGAACTATCGGATCTGGAAGGGGCAGCACGGCGCTTTGTGCGTGAGTGTCGCGATATCAAATCGTTGTCGGCGAATACGATTAGCGCATATGAGCAAGATCTTGCTGAGTTCGAGGTGTTTTTCGGGGCGGAGGAGGTCGGAAGCGAGATCGATGTGACTCTCGTTGGCGATTATATCCAGTGGCTGCGCGAGAGGCGGGAACTCAAGCCGGCAACGATCCGGCGGCGCATCGCGTGCCTCAAATCCTTCTGTCGTTGGTTGAAGGAACAGGGGCTGGCTTTACAGTCGCCTTTTGACGAGAAGACTATTGTCGTCCGTATCCCCAAAAGATTGCCCCGAGCCCTGACCCGAAGCCAGGCCAGTCAGGTCGCAAAAGCGGTTTCCGAAGAGCCAAGAGTTGCGGGTGTCCCGCGACGGGGAGACGCGATGCTATCGCAACATGACCCCTTGTCGGATCCATGCGATCCAAGGGTGACGACCCATCTCGCCGTAAGCCTCATGCTCGCCTCGGGAATGCGGGTGGGTGAACTGACGGCAATCCGACTGGGCGATATCGATCCGACCTGTTCTGTGATCAACATTACCGGAAAGGGGTCGAGGGAACGAACTGTCTTCCTGACCAACGCCCGATTGGTGCATGTGCTCCGCCGTTATATCGCCGCGCTTGTGGAGCATTGCGCGGCGGATAACGTCCTCCTGCGCAATGCACGAGGCAGGGCTTTGACCCCGCAGGCGCTACGCCTTCGCCTGCGCAAGCTTGGAGACCGTCTGGCCTTTTCGCAACGCCTCACTCCGCACCGGTTCCGACATACGGCCGCGACGATCCTTCTGGAGGAAGGCGTAGACATCCGCTACGTCCAGCGCCTTCTTGGGCATTCCAGTATTTCGACAACCGAGATCTACACACATGTGACGGATGTAAGCCTTCGTCAAGCGCTGGAACGAGCAGATGTGGTCGGGCGAGTGGGGATTTGAGGAGGGAGATGTATCGATAACTGAGAATTATCAATGCCATCGACGGTACCAAGATGGGCTACAGTTGCCGAGTTGCAGGCGCTTATCGACCTCACGATTGAGCAGGCTCACAGTACGGCGATCCTTATAATAGCTGACGATACTGCAGCAGCGGACCGCATGAGTTCGCTCAAATCGGTGAGATTTCAGGAACGAATGATCAGCGACACCGAGTTGAACTTCCTTGCTGGGACGTTTCAGCGCTGCGGGATCGCATGTCAGACGGTTTTTGGTTTTGAGAGGTTCATGCAGCTTGCCTTGGAGGGAAAGGCTTTTCCGGCGAGGGCAAGCACCACAGTAGTGTTAGATAAAACAGAAGGCGGAGGACATCGCGACGGATTTGGTCCAGCACGGCGTTCAATGGGCGCTCTCCTGGCTAGGCTGTTCGGTTATCACTATGGGCATGCCGACGCCTACTCTGCGGCGATCACCAGACACAAGCATCACCAATCGATGCTCATGCGCCAAGCAAAAATCGGGGTGCCTGATACCTGGTCATATGACAGCAAACATGGCTGGATTACCGGAAAACCAAAACCGGGGAAAAAGGTGATTTGCAAGTCCACGTACGAGGCGTGGAGTATAGGGGTCTCAGAGAGCACGGTCGGCCCTTTCGACGAAGCGATGGAGCGTCGCATCGCAGATTTGGCCGACGATATCGGTCAGCCTGTTTGCGTTCAGGAATTCATTGAAGGACGCGAAATCTACGCGCTTGTCGTGGACAACGGCACACCGATGATGGTTGGACTAGCCGAAGCAAGTTCTTCTAACGGTCCAAAGTCAAACGGAAGCTATCTGGTATTCGATGATCATTATCGTCCGGGTGGGATTGTTTACAGTGACTGCGACGATCTACCAGAAAAGACACGGTCAGCGATCGCGGATAACGCCCTAAGCACCTTTGCGCTGATGGCGATGTCAAATGTTGGTCGCGTCGACTTTAGGGTGACATCGGCTGGCAAAGCCTACGTGATTGATATCGCTGACAACCCTGGAACGTCTGAGGCGAGTTCACTTGCACACATTCTCAAGAAGCGTGGAATCGCATTTGAAAACACCCCTCTTCTGCTTATCGGGGCAAGCCTCAGTCAAGAGCTACGCCGCTAATACATAGACCAAAATTGCACATCTGGCATCCTGAAACCGCGACCAATTTCGATCCAACACGGATGCAAAGGATTGTCCTCTTCGTTGAGAGGATAAGTATCCCAACTTGCTGGGGATAACGCGCACGGTTTGTCAAAAAGGGGCGCCATTAACTCATGACGTCTTTTCAGCAAATGCCTAGTTTCGTATGGAATGCGATTAACGACTTCGCCCAAAGCGGCCCATTCAGCTTTGCTAGTCTTAGGGCTTTCACCGTTTAGAAACCTGGCACAGCACAGGTTTGAACTCACGAAATAAAGGGGATTCGGCTCAGGATCGCCTATCTTTTCGAGCTGAGCTTTCAGTTCGCAGAATAGCGCAATTCCTTCTTCTAGCTTTTTGGAAAGACAGTAATAAACAGCCAGATGGTTCTTGGTATAGTAGGGATCGCCGCTCAAGCCATAGTTTTGGATGACAGCGATCAGCTCGTCCGCCGCCGCCGCTGCCGATACGGCACCCCCACGATATTGGGCCATGACGAGCATGGAGCGCACCATGTCGCTTCTGGGAAAAGCAACATCCTCAAACCTATCAGCCAGCGCCACCGTTTCTAGCGCTAGCGACTCCGCAGCGCTATAGTTTCCGTTGCCGATATTAAGTGCTGTCAGATTAGTCAGACAGCGAAAGTATTCAGCCGGCTCCTTTGGAGTGCCCCCAACCTCCGGCCTATGAAATTGTACAGCCCTCTGGGCGCGATGAAGCGCTATGTCTGGAAGGAACAAGCTCTCCGCGCTACGACCTAGCATATGGATTTTTGACTCGGCCATTTCGTCGTATCGGATCCTTTCGCTGAGCCTCCGGGTCAGATCTCCTTCGATGGAGCGTGCTCTGGTCTTGTCAAACTCCAACACCAGACCGGAGCGATACAACATGGCGAGACGTAATCCCTGCTCGAATTCCGCGTCGATGTGGTGCCCCCATTCCTTTAGCCTTTCGAGCATCCTTGCCCTTCTAACGGCATCTCGCGAGTTGAGGTCGCCTTGGGATCGAACATACTCAATTTCTGCCAGTACAAGCGGAGAGTATATTGGACTTTGTTGATCCATGAGCGTGCAAGCTTCGTCAAATCTTCCTCTGGATAGCAGTGAATATGCCTCCTGGAGGCAATCTGCTAGCGGCCCCAGTCCCTCTTCGAGAACGAGCTCTTTCTCTTCGGAGTGCATGAGGTGATGCGGTGGTCGTCCGAAGCGTAGGTTTTCTGCGGCGGCTGCGACAAAAAGATCAGCGGCACTCTTGCGGTCACCGGACTTCAAGATGTTTCGCGCTCGCCTTTGATAATCGTGAGGGGTGAGCTGGCGTAAGCATTCTGAGAAGGCTCGACGTAGTGTCTTTTCTTCCGGCCCGAGATCCTTGGCAAAAAACTCCTTTATGTATTGGTGGCGAAACTCCACTACATCACCGCGATCCTCCAAGAATCCAAAATCTCGACATAACTGGATCGCTAGCTCTGGATCACTTCCATTGTGTCGATAGACACAAAGCAGCTCCACCCGTGAGGCCGTATTTCCGATGACCGAAGCTGCGTGAAGCAGTTCCTTTGCGACATCTCCTAAAGTTCCAATGCTTCGTAAGCGCTGCAAGAAGAGGTCTTCGACAAATCGCGCGCGGTCTTCCGGCGCCAGCTCATTCACGGTGGTTCCACTATCGCTTAGGTAACGGCAGGCCTCACCAATCACTGCGAGATGGCCGCCGCTTATTCCATGTACAAACTCAAAATCCTCATCCTTGACTGCGTCCGGGATGGCAAGTGCCTGTCGTAGGGTCCGTAATTGGGAGCGCTCAACGTACCCCATTTCGATCTCTACCGGAAGCAGCGGCACTACGTGCTTGGAGTAAGCCTCCCTCCAAATCGGCTGCTGGTAATCAGAATTTGTCGTCGTTGCTACTACCCGCAGCTGACCGAGAAACGGGAAAGCAGTCACAACTTCCCGCTTCAGCATCGTGCGTAGAAGGGAAAGAGAGTCCCGATCCCACCAGTGCAGGTTTTCGACGATTAATAGCGCCGGTCTTCCACCTGCGTGGACCGCGAGATCTGAGAGCACAGATTGCTCGTCTTCCGCCAGGAACATGGAGCCACGCTTGCGCCTTGCAGCTTCGGCATCTAAGGCTTGGAGAGCACCTTCTGCATCAAACATCCCTCCCGAAGCCACCTTGGCAGCAACATTTGCTAACGCTTTTCCCACTGTGACCGCCGGCTTGAAGTAGCCAGACGTTTCAGCCTGAGCACGTTGCAGGGGGTACAATCGGCGGTTCGCCTCACCATCATCTCCTACCCCACGAAATGCGACGCCACCCGCCTCGACAAAGCTTGCGCCGATACTGCGCGCCAACCAGGTCTTGCCGCACCCGGGCGGCCCAGTGATCACTGCCGCACTCACGTCGCCGGATAGTATTCTGCCCAGCATGTCGGACACTTTATCTTGAATACCTATGGCGGTCCATAAACGCGCATCGGGCTGCCGCTCACGCATTGATAATTCTCAGTTATGTGAAATTGACAATCACACTACCCTAGCGGAAGAAGCGTATCTGGCAACCGCAAACTGCTACCGCTTGTGTTCCACCGCTCGACGTCTTTGCCCGCGAAAGGAGCGCTCTCAATCCACCGCATCCAGAACCGCTCTCGCCATCGCTGGCAGCATCCGCGTTAACTCAGTGTGATCCCTCGCCCAAAGTCGCCGCAGCAATGACACCGGGGCATAGTCGTCATATTTAGCGGTCTCGAAGCTCTCGATGAATTCGGCGAGTGCCTGCGATGTCGGTGGCGGCGTGGTCGCCATGTGTTTCAACAGGGATCGGGCTTCCTCCAGGCTGGTATCTTCCAGTGTGATGCCGACATCGTGCGGCCAGGCTTTGACCCCTGCGCCGAGGAAGGCGAGGGCCAGGAGCGCATTCGCCTTGCTGCCGCGCCAGGTGAAGAGGTGCAAGGCTTCGTCTTCAGGCAGAAGCCGGCAGCTTTCGAGCCTCAGCTCGAGGAAAGTCTTGCGGGCCTCGGCAAGCATCCGGCGGGCTTCGGCGTCCAGATAGGGCGGGGTTGCATTTTCCAGAAGGACGTTCCGCATTTGGGCGACGAGACGGTCGTGAACCGGTTCGGCAGCCTGATCCGCGAAAAGCGGCACCTTGCCTGCCCGGTGTTGCACGACTTGAAGCACCTTGCCCGGCTCATCGACTGTTTCCACGCGCCAGCGGCGGCCGGCAAAAAGCAGGATCGAACCCGGGCCGACCTCGTTGAAAAGCGGGATCGTGCCGAGAAAGCGGTCGCCGGCGACGAGCCGCCATTCCTGGTCGGTGGGAAAGATCGCGTAAAAATCGCGCGAGGTCGTCAGCCGTTCGCCTTCCGGACCGAGCATGATGGTGCGGTCCGGTGCCTGTTCGAGAAGGGCCGGATCATGCGCTGCCATGGCCCGCAAAAGCTCCGCGTAGTCGCTTGTGCTCAGCGCGGAGAGAGGGCCGGTGCCGCAAATCGCCCGATAGAGCGTGTCGGCGCGCGCGCCACCCTGGGCTGCAATGATCGACAACGTTTGATGCAGAGCGACGGTTACGTTGGCCGGATCTGCCTCCGGCGGCTCGATGAAACGCTCGACAAGAAGTTGTATCGAGGCGATCGCCTGGACGAGATCGAGCCGCAATCGGTCGAGCGGGCCACTTTCGGGAAACAGGTGCGGCGCGCGGCAATAGATGCGCAGGATCGCCGGCGCGCCCTTGCGCCGACCGCTGCGACCGAGCCTCTGGCGCAATGAGGCAAGCGAGCGCGGGGCGCCGACCTGGGCGACCGAGACGACGGAACCCAGATCAATGCCAAGTTCCAGCGTCGTCGTGGCAACGGCCGTGGTCGGCAGGTCGCCCTGTTTCAAGCGCGCCTCCACCTCGTGGCGTGCATGGCGCGAAAGGCTGCCGTGATGGGCGAAGAACTCGTTTGGAACATTGTGTCGCTCGGCGCGGCGCTGAAGCCGGTCGGTGATGGCCTCGACCATCTTGCGCGATCCGCCGAACACAAGGTTGTTGCTGCCGCGCAACGTGTCGAACATGTGGTCGCCGATCCCGTCAAGCGCGCGCACCGGCGGCTCGTCGCTCTCCACGATATCGAAGAAGTCCACGTCCGCAGGCTCCTCGTAGCCACGGATCTGGAGCTTCAGTTCCGGAGATCCGGTCCTGGCCTCGATGATGTGGACGTTCGCGGTGTCCTCCCAGTTCAACCAGCGCGCAGCGATGGTGAGATCACCGATCGTGGCGGACAGGCCAACCCGACGGGGCCGCTTGTCCGCAAGCGCATCGATGCGGCGAAGCAGGCTCGCCAGATGCAGGCCGCGCGGCCCCTGAAGGAAAGCGTGCAACTCGTCGATGACGATGAATTCGAGCCCGCCGAAAAGCCGTCGGGCCGCCTCGGGCTTGCGCACCAGCAGGGCTTCGATCGATTCCGGCGTGATCAGCGCGATGCCGGCCGGATTGCCCAGCACTTTCGCCTTGGCCCCGGCCGGCGCATCCCCGTGCCAGCGCACGACCGGAATGTCGAGCCGTTCGCACAGCGGTTCCAACCGACGAAACTGATCGTTGATGAGAGCCTTCAGCGGGCCGACATAGAGCGCGGACAGTCCTCCGCCTTCGTGCTCTGCGATCCGGGTCAGGACCGGGAGAAACGCGGCTTCCGTCTTGCCTGCTGCGGTCGCCGCCGCAACGAGGACATCGCCGGTTTCTTCCAGCACGGCGCGGATCGTCTTTTCCTGCACATCGCGCAGTTCCGACCAGTTCTGCTCCCAGATCCAGCGGCGGATCTGCGGGTGCAGCCGGTCAAAAGCCGCGATCTCAGAGGCGGAGGGAGGCAAGGTCGCCATCGCTGCCCGGGCCTGGGTCTGAGCTTGCGTCGCCTTCGTCCTCGGCACCGTCATCAGTGTCTGCGGCGAGTTCGACGTCGCCCAGCAAGGACCGCCAGTCGGTTCCCGGGTTCTGGTCGAGAACGGCCAACAGTTGCACGAAGGCCTTGATGGTGGAGCGCGGCGTGCGGAAATAGGCCTCGCCGATGCGCTGGTTGCAATGGGCCATGAAGGCCGTCAGCGCCTCGTCCGGGACGAGATAGTGCTCCGGCTCGCCAAGCGCGAAGACCTTGCGGATGTTGCCGAGCAGGACGAGCAGTTCTTCCGGCGTCAGGCTTTGAAGCCTAATGACGGGGCCCGTGAAGTCAACGAGGCCGTTGCGGGCGAAAGCATTTTCAGCCAGGCGCGATTGCAGTGCCGGGTAGCTGTAGAGACCGCGACGGGTGTCCATCAGGAACTCAGGCGTTCCGCCGAACAGGAAGCCGAGACCCGAAACGCTTCCTTGAAGAACGTCGTTCAGCATGGCGAGTATCTGCTCGAAATTCTGGTTCCGGGCTTGTGCGCTTTGCAGCTTGTAGAGGTTCACCATCTCGTCGAAGACGACGAGGAGCCCGGCATAGCCCGCCTGCCGTACGAAAGCTGCCAAGAGCTTGAGCCCGTCATAGACATCCGCATCGTCGATGATCGTGCGCACGCCAAGCGCCTGCCGGGCCTCGGTCTTGGTGGAGTATTCCCCGCGCAGCCAGCGCAGCGCGGCTCCTTTGAGGATTTCGTCGTCGCTCTCGCTGCCGCGCCAGTAGGCTTTCAGCACGGTTGCGAAATCATAGCCGCCGACGAGATCCTGCAAATGAGCAAGACGTTCGTCGATGACCTGCTCGACCGGAACGCCGTTTCGTTCGCTTTCGCGGGTGCACCCGGTGACGAATTTTTCCACCACGCTTGCAAGCGCACCGCCATCCGGCTTGGTGCGGGTCGCCATGTTGCGGACGGCTTCTGCATAAAGCCCGCGCGCCTGGCCGCCTGTTGCATGGATCCGGCGATCGGGGGCGAGATCCGCATGAACCGTCACCAGTTTTCGTTCCAGCGCGATAAGGCGGGTAAGGTTGAGAAAGAAGGTCTTTCCGGCACCATATTCGCCGATGATGAAGCGGAGTGCGGCTCCGTCGCCGGCGATACGGTCAATATCGCGCACGAGCGCGGAAACCTCTCCGGCGCGACCGACCTGAACATGCTGCAAACCAGTGCGCGGAACGACGCCTGCCGCGAGCGCCTGAAGGATCGTGTCCTTATCCTTGCCGCGGATGGGCTTTTGCGTGCTCATGAGCGCATTTCCTTCGTTTCCCGACATATTTCATGCAACAGCGGCCGCATGTGTTCGGCCACCGTCAGTTCATCGTCATCCTCGAGAACGGGTTCGTCGTAGAGCTCGAAGCCCCATTCGTTGATTGTCTCGATCGCGCCATCCGGCAGCACGCGAAGTTCCTTCGCGCGTCCCTCGAAGGCCGAGCGCTCGACCCGTTGTTCAGTGAGCAGGAAGAGAAGGAGATCTCCGTGTTCCGTATCCAGGCCGTCGAACGGCCGCCGGTGCGAACTTGCCTGGGGACGGTGAGGGGTGACCGAGGCTTCCTCTTCGATGAAAATTTCGGAGAGAAGACTGGAAACGGCACTGGTCTCGGAAAGGATACGGGTCAGTCGATCGTTGTCGATATCCACTTGCGCCCTTGTTGCAGATACAGGTGCCGGTGCCGGAGGCGGCGGAATGGGATGTCCGGGCTCCGATGTTTCCGTCATGACCGTGACGGGCTCCTCGGCGACCACGTTGCCGCTGTGAAGGGCGCCATAGAGCTCTTCCTTCGGGAAGCCCAGCGTTTTCCAGAGCTTCTCGATGAAGACGACTTCCGAGTGCGAGACATGACCGTCGGCAAGGACGACGGCCACGGTGGCCTGCGCGACGCGGCGGCGACCGGCGTCGTCCAGTTTTGCCAGTCCCTTCATGAGCGCGCGGCTGTTGGCGGTGCCGCCAAGGAGGGCGCTGGCGTACGCAAGGAGACGGACGCGCTCGACAGGACCAAGCCCGGGTACCGCACTTATTTCCTGCTGCAGGGTCGCAAGTTCGCTCGCATCCACGACGCCGTCGGCCCAAGCGGCCAGAGCATTGATTTCCACGATGGTCCGCGCCGCGTGGAACTGCGCGCGATCCTGATCCACAGCCGCCGCATTGGCGGCCCGGAAGAAAACGACCGTACCATCGGGGGGAGGCGGAACCGCACCGTAGCGACGGTCGGGTTCATAGCCGATGTCGAGCCGGTCGAGCGCGGCGCCCAGCTTGTTGAAGAGGGAGGCGGGACCTTCCCCTCTCCCGGCGCTCCCAATCCCACCTTTTCGCAAAGCTCGGCCAAAGCGATCTTGCCCGTTGGCCGTCCGGCAAACGTCTCGGAGATTTTTTGCGAAAGTGCCTTGAGGGGATTGTCATCGTCGCACGACAGGAAGGCCTTTGGCAGAAGCACCGCGGCCTCGGTGCTTTGCGCATCCTCCGGCCGCTTGCCGACAAAGCGGCTGTAGCTCTCCAGGTCGCTCGTGCAGGTCTCCGCGATGGCGGCGAAACCTTTCAGCGGGCTTGTCAGGCTCGTGATGTCAGGAATTGCTGTGGCACCGGTCAGGGTGGCCGTGAAGGTGCCGCTGGCGGCTCGGTAGCCGGTATTCTTCAAGGTGCGCTTTGGCGTGCGGACCTTGAGGCCTTCGGGATGACGTTCCTGAAAACGGATCTTCCAAAGGGTCTGGAACAGATCAAAGCACCGTTTTGCCGGTGTTCGCAGGCGCGTCTCGGGCAATGATACGAACCAGAGCAGGCAATCTTCCGCGTCGAGGACCTGACCATCGGCAAGCCGGGCACCCAGATACAGGCGTGCGGGGAGGGGGAATTCGAAGCCGTGACTTGCCTCGGCGTCGATTTCGGGTCTCGTGCGGAGATTGCCGGAAAGCGGCGAGGCAAATTCGAGGAATTGCGTTGCGTAGTTTCGAAACGATCCGTTTCGGCCATAAATCGAAATCAGGCGCCGCACTTCATCGATGATGGCGTCATTGTCTCGAGACGCCTCATCGACGAAAAAAACGTCGCTCGAGGCCATAAAAATAGAGAAAGACGTACCCGATAGAGGCATCGGGATCGTCGCGCGCGGATGCCAGCCATTCGAGATAGGATCGGCGGGCATTCGGATGGATCCGGCTATAGGAGGGCCAATACGGCATGGACTGACCGGCGGGATCACCTCCGCGGCCGATCATGAGGCTGGGATTGACGAGGCAATTCTCCGGTTGATCGAAATCCGTCGCGCAAAGCGATTGTCCGAAATAGAAATTCCCGCCCAATATCTCCAAGCCGGCGATTGCGACCTTGTCTCCGGGAGACACCCAGCGTGCGGGAGATGCCGCTGAAGCGGTTTGCCTTGAGGATTTGTATTGTCGGGACGCACCCGCTTGTTGCCAGCGCTCCTCCGGGATCCCTGACATAGTGGCCTGCGAGGGCGAAGAACTTCCTGTGGCGCCTTCTTGTCGTCTGAAAATGTAGAAAATGACGGCAATACCGGCGAGAATCAGCAAGAGTTCCAAGTCTCTTCCTCCAAGAGCTTGGTTTGAAACAGATTGCAGCATGGCACAGGACCATCCCGCATGGGAAGGTTCCCGTGCAGAGCCTGTTCCACTGAAATGCGGGGAGTAGTTCAAACCTCACGACCGAACAGGAAGACGAGCTTTTGCGCGATCTCTGGGCAATCACCGAGACGCTGGTCGATCAATCGCTTTCCTTGCCATTTTACCCCCTGCAATTGTCTGTTGCATGTGAGGTATTTGATGCGCTCGAACAGGAAATTGCGGCAGAAGCCACCAAAGCCCAACTGAAGAAGGGCGACGACTTGGCATCGCAAGAAAACAGATGCCGCGAATTCGTAGCCTGCAAGGGCTATCAGGTGGTGTAGACCTTCAGGGCGAAGGCGTCTCCTGCGGCATCGTGGATCGTCCCGCCTTCAAGCAGATGCTTGCCTGGCTTAGAAAAGCCGCGCCGAGGAGCCTGTTGTCCTGATCGATGACATCTCCCGCATGGCCAGAGGCGTTGAAGCGCATTGGAAACTGCGCGCCAGTCGGCGCGGACACGTTGCCGTAGGTTGGGTGCCTGCGGCTGAACGCTGGATCATGCCATGCCGGGTCACGGACATTTCTCCCGGTTCGTCGCCGCTGCGTGCGGCGGTCTGCGGGGCTGTCTCCATGGTTCGACCCCCTTGATGACGATCATGCACCCGCCACAGCAGGGGCAAGACGCTAATGGCGCGTGGCGCGCTGCGTGCCATATCGCTCAACAGCTAGGCGGTGATCTCTCCGTTAAATTTGCATGGCGCGAAAAGGATGCGGCAGCGTTCCCCGGCGTCACCGGCCAGATGACCGTTTGATCTTGCGCGAAATGCCATTTGTTTTTGCGCGCTACAGCACCGCCAAACCCTCTTGAAACTGGTCTTTGCGGCCCCTTTGCCCTATGCGCGGAAGCAGGGTTTTCGAACCGCGAAAACCACCAGCCCGTTCAAGGTGTTAGCGTCGATTTGTGGGAATCGAAAAGGAATGGCGGGCCGAAGCCGACGAAAAAGAGAACTACACCTACGCTATAGCCTCCAAACTGATTGAAGTCGCTTATTGCATGAGTCGCGGCTAAAAATCGCTCGTACCAATGGAAATCGCGCAACCGAACTCTCCCGTAATTTGTAGCGAATGGCGGCATTGAGCCAAAGCCGCCATTCAAGCCCAACAGGATCGAGCGACCGGGCCGATCGATCCTGCTCTGCCCCTAACGCTATCGGGCCATCAGCGCGAACACGCCCCACCCCAAATACTCACGCGTGTACTCTGCGTACCGTGTGGGTCTGACGTCAGATGTGTTCGGACTTCAGACGCGAAGTCATCATCGGGGTTTCCTCCAGCCAATGGCGCATGGTGAGCCATTTCGCGGCCTCGTACCTATCCCAGCCTTCCCGATCCGCCAGAACCATTTCGACGACATCGTAACCAAGCTCTCCGAAGGAGCCGATCAGGTTCGGAAGCATCAGAAAATCCGAGATCGAACCGGCGCCACACTCCCTTGGCGACCTCTTCGCTGGGAGGGGTCTTAAGCCAGTAGGGCTCGCCGATGAGAATGATCCCATTGGGAAGAAGGCTCTTGGCCAGAAGGTCGATAGCACCGGCAACGCCCCCGCCAATCCATGTGGCGCCGACACAGGCGGCTACACCAACCTTTTCATCGGAGACATAGCCCGTAGCGTCATCGTGGATGAAGTTGACCTGATCGGAAACGCCGAGCGCTTCGGCGCGCGCTTTCGCCTGTTCGGAAAACACCCGGCTCATGTCAATGCTTGTGCC
Organism: Stappia sp. ES.058; assembly: GCF_900105595.1. Classification (GTDB taxonomy): domain Bacteria; phylum Pseudomonadota; class Alphaproteobacteria; order Rhizobiales; family Stappiaceae; genus Stappia. Next base: position 4,624,099 of record NZ_LT629784.1, read on the forward strand.
ATTGATACCGAAATCGCGCGCCCAGGTGCACAGCATCTCTCCCGAGCCACTGCCGAGATCGAGTATGCTGGTGCCAGGCTTCATCCGCAGCACCCTGCCGAGCGTGTCGTACTTGGCGGGGGTGAAAGGGTTGTGAATGCGGTGTCTGCTTTCTGTGATGTTGAAAATGCGGGGAATATCCATTGCTCAGTATCCATTGCTTTGGGAATTGATCGTGCCGCTACCGAGGCGCGTCAGCTGACGACGCGGCCCGGTCACATGCCTGTATTGGCTCAGCATGTTAGGCACCTTGGTTGTCGGGTTGAGCGCGAACGGAGAGCCGTCCGCGTTTCGAGATGCGATATGGACTGCCAGACCGGGACTCGATAAGGCGCTTCTTCCGCAAGCGGATGAAGCCGACGAAAAAGAGAACTACACCTACGCGATAGCCCTCTAAAATTGAGGCGAGCGAATGGTTCGAATGAGGCAGACGGTCGCGAAATTCAAACTTCTGCTCCGGCGTTTGCGGCAGAGTTTCCTGGGAAATCAGCGCCGCCGATTTTTATGCGACGCATAGGATTTCCGCGAAATATCAACTGATTATTCTCTTTACCGCGCTCAACAGAAACTCGTCCTGATAGTGGCCTGCAACGAAGGACAAGCCAACCGGACAGTTGTCCACGGTCAATAGCGGAACAGAGATTTCCGGCAAGCGTGCCACGCCGGAAAACGCGGTGATGGTCATCGTCGGATCATAGAAGTCCATCACCGCTTCAAGCGTGTTCAGGGAGTCTTTCCGGGGAGCGATTTTCGGCGTCGTAGGGAAGCAGATCACCGTTTCCGGGGTGAAGAAGGCGTTGATCTGCCGGAAGAGGCTTTCACACCTCGCCATGTTGTCCAGCGCCGCGATGCGGTCGAACCTCTGGACATTTCCGTAGGCCATCGAGAACGTGAAGCCGAGTTCGGGCTTGCAAGCTTCGATCCAGTTGCCGACCGTGCTCTGGAATTCGGCGGTCTGCAGATCACGCAATCCATTCAGGTTGCAGACCTTCAGCTCGCACGCCTCCCCGACGATTTCGGAAAACCTTACCGGCTCAATCACAATGCCGGTGCGTTCTGCTATTCGATCCAATGCGCTGCCAACTTCATCTCGAACGGCGGCATCCGCGATCTCCAGCGCATCCTGCAAGACGAGCATACGCCGTGGCGACGGCATCGACGATGCGGGAGCGTTCAGCAAGAGCGCATCGCCGCATCGAGCACCTCGAACCGATACGCCAACACGCCTACGGTACTGACGCTTGGCTGGAACGGCAAAACGCCAGCCTCGGAAATCCGATGAAGGGACGCATCCCCCAAAGACCGCAAAGGCTTGCCGGAACACGGACCGAACCTCCCGCGTCCGTGCAAAGAGAAAAATCCGCAAGACCATTGGCGACGGAAGCAGCCGAGCCGCTGGACGAGCCACCGGGGACGCGATCCGGTGCTTTCGCGTTTCGGGGGGTGCCAAAATAGAAGCTCTCCCCGTCGAGGCTATACGTGAACTCATCCGCCACGACCTTCCCGACGCAGCGCGCTCCAGAGGCAAGCAGTTGATCAACGCAGAGGGCGTTGTGAACAGGTGCGGGATGTGCGTCCGCCAAGCGGGGCTTCCATAGGAGGTCTTATATCCCGCAAGGTCGATGTTATCTTTCACGGTGAAGTGAAGCCCATCCAGCGAACCGTTACGTACTGGTGCTAGGTCAAGCTGTTCGACCAGTCCGCCGGATGGGTCTGTTGGAGAGTGAGGCATATAGTCTATTTCCTGCACGAATCTGAACGGATTTTCGGGCAGTTCTACACCGCGGGTCGAGACGATCACGCTCGTCTGTCACAATTTCCCAAAATCTGAGACAGACTCAGCGCCTCTATCACCTGTTTCAGGGACACCATTCTTAACGATCAACGGCCGCAAAGGGTCAGAAGCGGGCATTCTGATTTTCAAGATTTGGGGCTGTAGCGTAAAAACTGCGGCTTGCTATCCCACCCGGTGGAATGCGTGTTCGGCGGCAATATCGCACCGTAGAGGGCAATCGGC